>JABDFG010000052.1 GCA_013286655.1 Bacteroidota bacterium | reverse complement strand
ACATATTTCAAATGTTGCCGGTAGGCCAACTGCTTCGATAGCAGTATCGACTCCTCTGCCGTTTGTCAGGCTCATGACTTTTTCAATTGCGTTTTCATTCGCGCTGTTAATGATGTGTGTCGCACCGAATGTCTTTGCAACGGCCAAACGGTTTTCATCCTGATCAATCATAATAATTTCAGCCGGTGTGTAAAATTGAGAGGTCAGTAGCGCTGCCATCCCGATAGGCCCTGCACCAACTATTGCTATTGTATCACCTGGTTTTACCTGCCCGTTTAAAACACCACATTCAAAACCGGTGGGTAAGGTATCACTTAACATTACTAAAGCTTCCTCGTCAGATCCGGCAGGAATGGGATAAAGACTGTTATCTGCATAAGGAATCCTTACGTATTCTGCCTGCGTACCATCGATCAGATTGCCAAGTATCCAACCTCCGTCTTTACAATGTGAATACATGCCCTTCTTGCAATACTCACATTTCCCGCAAGAGGTAATACACGATATGATAACATGATCTCCTTTTTTGAAATTGCTCACCGCACTTCCTATTTCTTCTATTATACCAACTCCTTCGTGACCGATTATTCTGCCGTCTGTTACTTCCGGGACATCTCCTTTCATTATGTGCAAATCTGTTCCGCAAATTGTTGTTTTCAGAATTTTGACAAGGGCATCCGTTGTTTCCTTTATTACTGGTTTTGGTTTTTCTTCCCAGGCTTTTTTACCGGGACCGTGATAGACTAGGGCTTTCATATTTTTTGGTTTTAAGTGTGAATACTTCTTATTTATAAAACAAAACTAGCTGGTTGATGTACCTGAAGGAATGATGGAACTCAGTCCGAATACTGATAGATATCAGGTAAAGAGGAATTTTTTCCCCACAAATGGTTTTGAACCGCTGTAATTTCTGCTTTGTAAGGGGCTTGATTTTAGCATGTTTTTTGTCGCAGGGAATGTGTATGGCGACACCTCTTGAAATATCGGCAAATAAATTGCACATTGTTCGTTTCGCTCCTAACGGTAAGGATAGTTTTCATGAAAGTGTGGTTACAAAGGTTCGTTCCTATTTTGAAGTGAATCATATTTCGCCTTATGCAAATACTGCCATGTGGGTAAAATCGGCAGTTATGCTCCTGATTTATTTTGTGCCCTATATGCTGATGGTTACAGGTGTGGGTGCCGGAAATGGGTGGATATTTTTCGGGTTTTGGTTTCTAATGGGCTTAGGTATGGTGGGAATAGGGACTTCAGTTATGCACGATGCCCAGCACGGAACATATTCCCCCAACAAAAAGGTAAATAGCTTTATCGGTCATATATTGGAAGTAATCGGAGGTTATGCCGTTACCTGGAGGATACAGCATAATGTCCTGCATCATACTTATACGAATGTAGCGGGTCTTGATGAAGATATAGAAAGTATGGCCCTGCTGCGTCTTTCTCCGCGCCAGCCCCGAAATTGGTATCATCGGTATCAACACCTTTACGCCTGGTTTTTTTATATGATCATGACCTTGTTCTGGATGACTGCAAAAGATTATTTACAGGTAGTGCGTTACAAACAACATGACCTGCTTATCAAGCAACGGGTTACTTTAAGACAGGCCCTGGTACGGATTACGCTGTACAAACTTTTCTACTATTCGTATATTATGTTTCTCCCCATATTGTTTTCAGGAAAGCCTTGGTACTATGTGCTTTTTGGATTTTTAATCATGCATTGTACAGCGGGACTTATTCTTTCGTGTATTTTTCAACCTGCTCATATTATGGAGAGTTCGGGGTTTGCCATGCCTGACAATTCGGCCGACAAAAATCTTATGGAAGACTCCTGGGCCGTGCACGAAGTAATTAATACGACGGATTTTTCTCCTAAGAGCCGTATTGTAAATTGGTTTATTGGTGGACTTAATTACCAGATAGAGCACCATCTGTTTACGGGGATTTGTCATGTGCATTACCGTAAACTTGCTCCCATTGTCCAGGAAGAAACACGTACATTTGGAATTCCATACCATGTCCAACCTACTTTTTTTAAGGCACTTGCCCTACATTACGGAATGTTGAAAAAACTGGGACGGGAGTAATTTACAGTCAATCGCTTGAAGCAGTGAGGTCTATTCGTATTTCTTTTTTAATCTCAGAAAATAGGATTCATAAAATTCGTAAGAAACATAACTGAGCAACAGGCTTATGCCCAAACTTAGAAAGCCTCTGAACACTGAAACAATGGGATTATCCAGATTGGTTATGCGAGTTGTGCGCAATAAAATATCTGAAACTAGAAGGGCGATGGGATGAAGTAAATAAAGTCCGTAGGTGTATTTTCCCCAGAAATTCAATAAGTTGCTTTTTGAAAATTTGTAAAAAGAAGCCTTACTGTAATTTTGTTCAAGTACTATAAAGGCAAAAAATAAAGTACTCAAGAATCTTGTAAATACCGGAACGTAGCTGGAGTTATTTGTTCCGTTGGAATAGATTAGCCATAGCATTCCTACTACATAGGTTCCTAGTATAGACGGTTGACTCAATTTTTCGAAAAACAGTTTAAATCCAGACGAGTATATTGAGTAGTAGGCGCACAATCCTCCCAGGGCCAGATCTCCACAGACACTCAGGGAATGATAATAAAGAATTGTTTCATCCTGTACATGCAGGTATCTGAAAATCAAAGAAAGAATTAGTGTAGCGGTAAAAGTAAATGGATAAAGGTTTTTTGGAATAAAATATAGAAGAAGCGGCCAGATTATATAAAACTGTTCTTCTATTGCCACTGACCAGGTATTGCTGAGGAGAGAGAAATTTAATCCCGGAAAGTTTTTCTCGATGTGTATGACATCGAAATTAGATAGGAATAGAAGGTAGTATCCGGGCTTGTTTAATATATTATCTGGAGTTCCCATCATGGATTTTAGGTATGGATATATCAGGAACGCAAATGCGATGACTGCAAAATAAAGGGGGCAAATCCTTAAAATTCTTCTGATGTAAAATGATTTAACAGCGAACCGACCATTGTTAGATTTTGATTCATTCAGAATTAAATAGGTAATGAGAAAACCACTCAAAACAAAAAAGATGGAAACGCCAATACCGCCCATGCGATATATTTCAACTGTTGTGTTTTTTGTAAATGCCCATTTATCTGAAAAGAATGCAATGGTGCGCCAGAAACCGTGTACTATGAACACTGTCAAAAAGGCAACGCTTCTCAGGCCTTGCAGGTTAGGGAAAAAGGGTTTATTCAAGAAATTTCAAATCTTCCTGGGTTAATGTTATTTCGGAGGCTTTTAAATTCTCTTCAAAATGTTTTAGCGAGGAAGTTCCGGGTATGGGTAATATCCAGGGGGAGCGATGCAATAACCAGGCGAGTGTTATTTGAGCTTCTGTAGCATTATATTTGGCTGCTAGTTGCGTTATTCTGGAATCTTTTTTGGAAAGTGTGTTTAATAAAGAAAAATAGGGAATAAGGGGGATTTCATTTTTTTCACAGAGGCCAAGAACTTCGCCTCCCCCTCTTGTTTCTCCGTATTGCATTTTTATGGATGTTCTTTGTCCATGTGCATACATGTTTTCAACGGTGGCAATTGTCCCCATTTCCATTGCTGTCTGCAGCTCGTCCAGACTGACATTGCTGACACCTATGTGCATGATTTTTCCTTCTTTTTGTAAGTCAAACATGGCATTCATGGATTCCTTAAAAGGAACTGTCGTGCCAGGCATTACTCTGAAATGTACCAGTGACATTTGTTCCAATTTGAGCGTCCGCAGGTTGTTGTCAATACTGCTTCGTAAATTTTCCGGCCGATTAAAGGGTACCCAGCTTTTGTCGGGTTTACGGGCGCCTCCTACTTTGCTGCAAATAATTAAATCTGCCGGGTACGGATAAAGTGCTTCTGCTATTAAGCGGTTGGTGACGTCTTCTCCATAATAGTCTGCTGTATCTATGAAATTAATCTCCCTGCCTATACACTGTTTCAGTATTTGCAATGCTTCCTGCCTGTTTTTTGGCTCTCCATATATGCCTTCTCCTGTCAGGCGCATCGTGCCATAACCTAAACGATTAACTTTTAAAGGGTTCTTGCTTTTGTTTCCTATTACGATTGTGTTTCTCTTCGTCATGCTCATAGAGGGTTTACTTAGAAAATGGTTTCTAATACGCCTTAAATATATTCATAATTCTTCCTTTGCAACATTTATTAGCAAGGCAATTGTTTGAAAAAAAGAAACGGGCATCGCCTGAGCTAGCCCGTTTCATTTTCCATTAAAAATGGATTACTTGTTCACTGCCTTTTTCAGTTCGGCACCAGCTTTAAATTTAGCAACTTTCTTAGCAGAAATCTTGATTGCTTTTCCTGTTTGAGGATTACGGCCAGTTCTTGCGGCGCGTTTAGCAACTGAGAATGAACCGAAACCTACCAGGGCAACTCTGTCGCCTTTTTTAAGCGCTTTTGTAGTAGCGTTAATAAATCCGTCAAGAGCACGTCCTGCTTCAGTTTTTGCAATTTTTGCTTCAGAAGCGATTGCATCAATTAGTTCAGCTTTGTTCATTTTGTTTTTTTTGATTAAGGGTTAAACATTGAGTTTATTGAAGCAAATGTAGATCAAAGCCCCGTACCATGCAAGTTTTAAGTAATAAATATTAAATAAAAGCCCATAAAATGCCTTATTTAGACTGATTATGATTTAGAATGTCCTATTTTAATGATGTTCAGGGTAATTATAATGGTCAATGTCCATTTTAGTGGAGGTTTGAGATATTCCTATCGGAGTAGTTTTTTATTACACTTGATTAATTGTTAAATTTGAAAACGTTATCGTTAAAATGTATGATTGCTCTGTTTCCTGGAATGACCATTGATCACCTCCGCTATGGCAAAGGCAAGGTAATAACTGTTGATGAACATGTATATACGGTCGATTTTGGTAAACTGGGAGTCATTGAACTCACACTTCGCAAGGCCGAGGAGGATATAACTATTTTACCTACTGAAACTTCAACTGATATTGACATGGACGAACTTGAAAAGATGCTTATCCGAATTCTAAATGATTATTCCGATATCCAAAAACCTATTGAGCTGGGTAATAAATGGCAGGGTGGAACGATTGTATTAAAGCCTGGATCGGATTCGTTAAAAGCTAAAGAGATACCGATGGAAACTTTTTTCCATAAAATCGTGATGGTTCGTGACCGCTTGCGTGTGCTGGAACAAAATATTAACAGCCATTCCAAGTTGAATGATGAGGATAAGATCAATTTGCAGCAATACATTACCCGCATTTATGGGAGCTTAACTACTTTTAATGTACTTTTTCAGGATGATGAGAATCATTTTGTGGGTGATAAGAAAGGGGAATAGGTCTATTCTGAGGGAAGTTTCAATTTGTCCAACGTTTCTTTCGCCAGTCTTTTTGCTGGTTTTCATTTAAGAATGTCCAGGCAATGATTCGGCTTACTTTGTTGCCTTGTGTCATCGGAATTGTTTTTACCTCAAACGCGCTTGCTCTTTCGAGGGAACGGTAAATTCCAGGAAGACTGATTTTTTTGGACAGGAGTGCGGAGTGCCAAAAACAGTTTGAAGATAGCTGAGCACTTTGTTCTATCATTTTCCCTACAAATGCTTCTTCTCCTCCTTCGCACCATAGCTCTGTGCTTTTTCCACCGAAATTTAATGAGGTACTCTTGTTTTTTTTAATGCCGAGGTTTTTCCATTTTCTCCGGGTTCCTGCCCGGGCTTCTGCTAAAGATGCATGAAAGGGAGGGTTACACATGGATAAGTCCACTACTTCATCTGATCGCAGTATGTCTTTGAAAATAGCGGCAGGATTTCTTTGTAGCCTGCATTCCAAAGCCTCTGTTAAAAAATGATTGGAGGAGATGATTGCTTTTGCAGAGCGGATAGCGACCGGATCGATATCGGAACCTATAAATTGCCACCCATATTCCCGGTTCCCGATTATAGGATAAACAGCATTTGCACCGATACCAATATCCAGGACTCTGATGGCTTTTCCAGGGGGGAGTATGTTTTTGTTGCTTGAACTTAAAAGATCGGCCAGGTAATGGATATAATCTGCCCTCCCCGGAATGGGAGGGCAAAGATAATTGTCTGGTATATCCCAGTTTTCGATACCGTAGAAATGTTTTAGCAGGGCCTTGTTCAGCGTTTTAACCGCGTCCGCATTGCTAAAATCAATCGACTCGTTATTGTATTTATTGATAGAAACGAATGGCTCCAGCTGCGGGCAACTTTTGATCAACGCGGGAAAATCATACTGCTCCCTATGGCGGTTGCGAGGGTGCATCAGAATTTGTAAGAAAGTCCCACACCAACGGCTTCCTGGAACTGGGTTTTAGGTCCGCTGGAAATGATTTCGTTTTGAATCGTATTTCCCACGATCACATTGCCATAGGTTGGGATGCTGATGTTGTTATCGTATAACAACTGTGTAAACACACTAAACGTCAGGAACTTTCCGGATTTAACGGTGAGCATAACCTGCCAGTCTACATTTACATTGCCGCGTTGATAGACTTTCGGATCGGTATAATTATTGAATAAGGCGAGTTCCGACATCAGCCCTATGCTTTTTACAATGTTTCTTTGAAAACGAGCTCTTAAGTAAGCCCCGAATTCGGTGCGCAGCATTTTACCATTGCTAAGTTTATTGCCCTGGGAATCATAGGTTGCGGGATCAACTCCAAACTGTCCTGCATCCGCCAGCCTTTGATCTTCTACAATCACTAAACGTCCAGTGGCAGGTGAGAGGAACAGTGTAAAATAGGTTCCCAGCTTGTAATCCATTCCCAGGGAAGCCGTTACATACGCGGGGGCTGCAAAATGAGAGATCTTCACGCTGTCATTCGGATAGTTGTACCCCGGTGCGAATTGTGTCTTGACGTTTATAAGACTGCTGTAATACAAATTTTCTGTTGCCTGATGACCATATTTGGTGTTCAGTTCTATCCTGTCCAGGTTTTTTTGCGCCCTTGCTGCGCCTGATTCCAAAAACCCATACGCCAGATCGATGTTGTTATCCCAGGAGGCTTTTCCTTTTTCATAATTGGCATAAAATTTTCCGATAAATGTTCCGGATAGGGAATTTTGCCCACCAGCGGCCCAATTGGTAAGGGATACCTGGTTAAAGCTGATGGAAATAAATCCTCCTCTTTTCCAGGAGGTGTCGGGGCTTGCCGGATTGATATCCTGAGCCCTGACCATGCAAGAAAAAATTGTGAATGTAATTAGCAGGGCGTTGTTTATCTTCTTCATAAGATCTTGAATTGGGTTATCGAATTGTAGATTTGTCGGATTATTAAATTATTTTTTCAAGAGATCGCGGATCTCCATCAGCAATTGTTCCTGCTTAGTAGGTGGTAATGCGGGAGTTTCCGGAGCAGTTTTTCGTTTTGCTCTGTTCAGCATTTTGATTACACTAAACAAGGTAAATGCAACAATAATAAAGATGAAGATGGCCTGGATAAATTTTCCGTAGGCAAGCGTTGCATTTCCGACTTTTATATTGAGCCCCGTAAAATCGACCCCTCCGGTAAGTGCTCCAATGACGGGCATAATAATGTCTCCTACCAGGGAATTGACAATTGCACCAAAAGCACTGCCAATCACAACGCCGATTGCCAGATCAACTACGTTACCACGCATGGTAAACTCTTTAAATTCTTTTAGAAAGCTCATACTTCAAAAGTAATATTTTTGAGACATATCTGTATTCGTTTTACTGTTGAAACGGTTTCTTCTGTCTTCTTTATTTGCATACCTTCGGACAAAACTATTTTCCCATGCTACCATTTCTGATTGGTTTATTGCTTTTTATTTTTGCAAAGAATATTGCACTTCTGTTTCCTTTTGTACGTAATGTTCCGATTCCTCAACTTATCCGATATGCGGGTTTAACGATTGCGGTTGTCGGCATTGGAAATGCCTGTATTAAACAAATCGAAGCGGGGCAGGTGGGGGTGCAATCCCTTTTTGGAAAGGTACAACCTGGAATCCTGGAAAGTGGACTGAATGTGATTAATCCTTTTATGGAAGTTAATTCGATGGATATAAAAACGCAGAACTATACGATGTCTGCAATCTCGACGGAGGGTGCGAAGTCGGGTGATGACGCTATTCGTGCCTTGAGTGCGGATGGTCTGGAAGTTGTACTGGATTTGACTATCCTGTACAGCGTTATCCCAACAGAGGCTCCACGTATTTACCGGGAAATCGGGCTGGATTACCGGGATATTGTTGTTCGTCCGATCACCCGTACCCGGATCCGGGATAATGCTGTTTATTATGATGCGGTGGACCTTTATTCGAAGAAACGGGATGAGTTTCAGGCGAAAATTTCGGAGGGTATTCAAAAGGATTTTAAAGACAGGGGATTGGTACTGGAGCAATTGCTTGTCCGGAATATTACGCTGCCTACCTCTGTGAAGGCGGCGATTGAATCGAAGATTAATGCTGAGCAGGATGCTCAGAAAATGCAATTTGTTCTTCAGAAGGAGAAGCAGGAAGCGGATCGGAAAAGGGTGGAAGCTCAGGGTATCGCGGATTATCAACGCATCATCAACAGCGAATTATCGGATAAGTTGTTACAGTATGAAACGATTAAGGCTCAGAAAGAAATAGCGCTTTCTCCTAATGCGAAGGTAATCATTATGGGAAAGGGAAATGGGCAGGTATTGATCGGTGATAAATAAAATTACTTGTCCTGAAATTTTTCGCCTTCTGAAAGGTCGGGGAGAAAGAAAATAATGAAGATGGAAATGAATGGCAAGAATATACCGATGATGAACCATTTATAAAAAGGCCGTCCCATCCTTCTGGCAAATAGTCCTGATATGATCGGCAGGCTGAAGGCCAATAATAAAACCAAGGTGGTTAAAATGATTACGCTCAAGTTACCGCATCTTTTGCTATAATCGTCCAGTCTTTGTTGCCCATGCCTTTTTCGATCCAGCGGTCCATCTCTCTGGCAATTGAGGGTATGGCAATAAGTGACATGTCTCCGCGTAGCGCTTCTTCCAGCATTAAGCGCGTGTCTTTTCGGGCCATTTTTAATTCCCAGGAGGGTTCATCGAATTCTGCTTTCAGGATCCGCTTGAGTCTTGCCGGAGCCATTGCACCCGGATTAAACCAATCGAAAAGTGAACTTACTTCGGAAGCGGGTATGCCGAGGGCTTTCGCAAGGGCGAGTGTATCTGCTATGCCTGTTGCCAAACTAATGAGAAATAAATTTCCGAGCAGTTTTATCCCTGCGGCGCGATCTGCTTTGGGGCCCAGGTAAACCAATTTGCCGGTCATTTGTGATAATTCCGGTTCCAGGAGTTTAACTGTTTTTTCGTCCCCTGACACCATCATATACCCTGTACTCTCCAAGGCATTTTGTGGTCCCATGAATACGGGTGCATGAACATAGGAAAAGCCACGTTCTTTCCATGTTTGTGTCCGTTTTTCTGCTCCTTGGGCCGAGGTTGTAGTGTGATCGATCAGAATGGTGTTGGGTGCGAAACCACTACTTGCCCGTTCCAGTATTTCATCTACTGCTTTGTCATCTGATAGTGCAAGGTGAATCCGTACGGCTCCTTTTGCCGCATCTTCGGGTTTTGTAAAGGCTTTTGCTCCTGCTGCTTCGAGCGCTTTTGCCTTTTCTTCTGTACGGTTCCAGACATGGACCTCTTTGCCTTTCCGGAGTTTTGCCCGGACGAAGCCTGAGCCTAAAAGACCTGTTCCTAAAAATGCTTCCATATGATCTTGTTTTTTATAAAGTTACATTGTGGATGGTAAAGTATTCTAATTTTTTGGAAAATAGTTTTCAAATATGTAATTATGATGCTCCTAATAAAAGGAGCATCCCAAAAACAAAACAATAAAAACACGACAATGAAAAAAGTACTCAAATGGATCGGGATTATTATCCTGGTATTAGTTGCTGCCGGCACTACCTTATTTCTGATTTATGTTCGCCCTTTCATGCAAAAAATGAAAGAGACAAGTACGATCAACTATGACAAAAACCTGACTTTGGTTCTGGGTGGTGGAGGCAATAGCGGGATATTAACGTCGGATAGCCTAGTCATTGTCATTGATACAAAGATGGATGATGCAGCGGAGCAGCTTTCCAAAATGGTGAAAGAACTAGCCGGTAATAAACCTATTCTGGTGGTTAATACGCATTATCATCCTGATCATAGCAAGGGCAATAGTTATTATAAAGGGCAGACCATTATTGCCGGAGGGAATTATACCAAGGAGTTCTGGGTAAAAGAAGCCGGGGAGGAAACGTTGCCTACCCAATGGCTGAAAGACCGAATGGATATAAAAATGGGAGATGATACTGTGACGCTTCTGAATCTGGCAAGAAATGTACATACCCAAAGTGATGTTGTTGTCTACCTGCATAAACGAAAAATGCTATTCGCCGGAGATGTGATACTGAACAAACAGGCCCCCGTCCTTATGGGAGTGGCTGATCCGGATGGGTATATGGAAGCGTTTGAGTTGTTGCCCAAAAAATTCGATATTCAGAAAATAGTGCCGGGACATGGCCCTGTCGGGGGAATTGAAGTGCTAGATCAATTCCGGCAATACTTTAACGACATGAAAATGGCGGCAAGTGATGCATCGAAAAAGGAGGAACTTATTGCCAAATATAAGGACTGGAACCAGATCCCATTTTTAATGTCTCCGGAGGCCTCTGTCAGTGCTTTTAAAAAGAAGTTGAAGCACGAGTAATGCAGCTGGAAAAAATGGAAGAACAGCTTCATGAGGGTAAAACGTTCGAAAAAATTAACTATCAGGAAAAAGTAGTTAGGGACAGGACGTTTGAGAGTTGTGTGTTTCGGCAATGTGATCTTTCAAAAAGCACTTTTTCAACTTGCCGTTTCAGGGATTGTATATTTATTGACTGCAATCTGACCATGATGAAATTGACCCGTTCTACCCTTGCTAATTGCACATTCAAGGAATGCAAGCTATTAGGAATTAATTTCAGTGAATGCGAGGACACTTTTTTCAGTGTGGGATTTGAAAACGGAGTATTGGATTATTCCATTTTTATGGGTAAAAAAATGCTAAAAACGCAGTTCCGGAATACTTCGCTCAAAAATGTGGTGTTTACACAAGCTAATTTGTCGGGTTCAACGTTTGACAGAACAGATCTCTCGGGAGCTGAATTTAAAGACAGTCAGCTGAAGGATGCTAATTTTGTGACAGCTTTCAATTACCACATTGATCCGGAATTAAATACCTTGACGAAGGCGAAATTTTCGCTTTACGGATTGCCCGGGCTTTTAAGCAAATATAATATCCGGGTTGAGTAAGATACTACTGTTAAGTAAAGTGTATTGAGTGGTTAGTCATTAGTTCTGTAGTATATGTCTCTTTTCATTGCTTCTCTAAATTCCGGTAGTAACGGAAATTGCTATTTCGTTTCGAATGAAGAAGAAGCTGTATTAATAGATGCGGGGATTTCCTGCCGGGAACTGGAAAAACGGATGAGTCGTCTTGGACTCTTACCAGGTAAAATAAAAGCCATTTTTGTATCGCATGAACATACGGATCATATCAGTGGCATTAAGATACTGTCTAAAAAATACCGTATCCCTGTTTACATTACGGAGAATACTCTTAAAAACAGTTCACTCAAACTGCAACCTGAACTGGTTCGGTCTTTTACGGCTAATACTGTTGTGACAATCGGGGGTTTATCCATTCATCCCTTTTCAAAAGACCATGATGCTGCGGATCCTTACAGCTTTACTGTGGAAGGAAATGGTGTAAAAATAGCTATCCTGACGGATATCGGAAAAGTTTGTGAACGGGTTGTCGAGCATTTCAAAGCGTGCCATGCCGCTTTTCTGGAAGCGAATTATGATGAGGATATGCTGGAGAATGGGGGCTATCCTGTTTATCTCAAGAATCGTATACGGGGGGGGGAAAGGGGCATTTGTCCAATAAGCAGGCCCTGGATCTTTTTACAAGCTACCGCCCTGAATTTATGAGCCACCTGATTTTGTCTCACTTGTCTAAAAATAATAATTCAACGCAGCTTGTTTATGATCTCTTTCTGCCACATTCCGGCTCTGTACAGATCGTGGTGGCCTCCCGCTACGAGGAAACTCCGGTATACCATATCAAAACAATTGGTTCTGTTCAGGAAACAAGAAAAAATGAATTTGTAATTTCCGCGGAACAGCTTACTTTATTTCAATAAACATTAACCATGCAGGACTTTAAAAAATATTACCTAATTCCCGCTTCTCCGGAAGAGGTGTACCTGGCCCTCACCAATCCTCTGACGATACAGTTATGGAGCGGGGACAAGGCCGAAATGAGTACAGAACCCGGCTCTGAATTTTCGTTATGGGATGGAAACATTGAAGGGAAAAATCTGGAATTCGAAGAAAATAAAAAAATCGTACAGCAGTGGTACTTTGATGATGAAAGCGATCATTCCATTGTTACTATTTTACTGCATCCACATCCTAAAGGTACTTCTGTCGAATTAAAGCATACCCATATCCCTGATCAGGATTATGATAATATCGTAGAAGGATGGAATTCGAGTTATTTTGCTGAATTAAGACAGTTTTATGAAGATTGAATTGTCTGTATTGTTCAAAGAGGAAGTGTACGCTTTCTGCCTCGATACCCTTTCACGCAAGATCACTGCTTTAAGGGATTTATTACAGGATCTATCAACCGGTATGCGAAATGACTCCAAAAGCACGGCCGGCGATAAGCATGAGACGGCACAGGCCATGGCGCAACTGGAGCAGGAAAAAATCGGAAGGCAGCTGAAGGAATTACTGGAACAAAAAACAGTTCTGGAAAGTACGGACATCCAAATCCATGCTCCGCATGTTATCAAGGGAAGTCTGGTTAAAACCGACAGCGCTTGTTTTTTTATGAGTATTCCTCTTGGCAAAATTCTCCTGAAGGAGGAAAGTATTATTGTTCTTTCTCCTCAATCTCCTCTGGGGTTAAAGTTGATGGGTATGAGGGCGGGGGAGTCAACTAACATAAACGGACTAAATTATGTTATTGAAAGCATCCTTTAACAAAAGGATCTTGAGCCATTCTGTGAAGTTGACCGGATCTGATTTTATTTCAGCCCTTAGTTCCTGAATAGTTACCCACCTGTAATCTGAAACTTCCTCTCTGTTAAGAAGGGGTGTCTGATTCGAACGTCCAGTGTAAATATGGTCGTATTCGTATTCCATTAAATTGTTGTCGAGTTGTACCCGATAGATCAAATCGAATTTTTTCTCCAACGCTGTTTCAATTCCCATTTCCTCTTTCAAACGACGTACGGCTGCCTGCAAGGTATCTTCTTCCGGCCGTGGGTGACTGCAACAGGTATTGGACCATAGATTGGCAGAGTGATATTTTCCTGCTGCCCTTTTTTGCAACAGTAATTTTCCCTGATCGTCAAACAGGAAGATGGAAAAAGCTCTGTGGAGTAATCCTTTTTGATGCACTTCCAGTTTATCCATCTCGCCGATAGATCGATCTGTTTCATTCACTAAAACAATCCGTTCGTTCATGTAAGGCGTCTAAAATGGATGACCATGCGTTTGCCGGATTATTAAATTTGCCACAGGAGGTACTAAATTAAATAGTTCGATTGTTCTCTTTGTTAAAAAGGGATATTCCGAAAGTTTTTGCAAATAGCGGCTTAATCTGATCCGGGCCGAGAATTCTTTCTCCCAAAATTGTGCATACCTTTTAACTAATTGCTGTTTCGTAATGACCTTGGAAAAGTACTGATCTGCCTGCTCGGCGAATGCGGCGGCTGATCGGAGTGCCATGCTCATGCCATTTCCTACAATGGGTGCCATACTTCCGGCGGAATCGCCTAAACAGAAAGCGTTGTCGGTTACCGACACTTTTTTGAGAAAATTAATCCCACTGATCGTTATGGGCTCTTTGAAGACGAATTCCGCTGCGGTAAATATTTTTTCCAGGTTTGGGTTTCTGAATAGAAATGTTTTTTCCAATTCAGTGATCGAGTTGTTAACCTTGTTGAGTTTTTTTGAATTGACAATATAACACAAGCATGATTTACCTTCTTCAATACCCGAAATACCGCAGTAGCCTCCCGGGAAATTGTGAATCTCGATCAACTCCCGATTTCTTGAAAGTTTCAGGTGATATTTAACACCTACGTAATTAGTAGCGTGGGCATTATTTATTTTTTCTGAAGTTTTCAGATTGGATTTTCTACCGCTTGTGTTGCAAACGATGCGTGCTGTTACATTACCTGCACTTGTTTTAACGGTGTAACTCGTGTCTTCGGGTCCCCCGCTGATATCCTGAGACTTTGTATGGAGGAGAAATTTAACCCCCTGTTTCTCCGCTTCTTTGAAAAGTAAGTCCTCCAGCAAATAGCGGCTGATTCCAAAACCTCCCAGACTGAGTTGCGTTGTAAATTCCTTGCTGTTACCTGAGGTTAATTTAAATTGATTGATCATTGGAAGGTTCAATCCTGATAAAGCCGGGCAAATGGTTTGCAAATAGTTATGGGATTCCAGTGAGATGTATTCTCCACATACTTTATGCCGGGGGTAATTTCCTTTTTCAATCACACTCACCTGATAGCCTCTCCTTTTCATGTCTATTGACAAAGAAAGTCCGGCCAGTCCGCCTCCAATTATGGCTATATCGCAGTTCATTCTTTGGCGATGAGAATGTATCTAAATGCCCAAGACCATTTTACAGAATAATCTTTGAATCCTGCTTTTTGGAGCAATGCGATCAATTCCTGTTTTTTGAATCCTCTTTTTACGGAGAGCGGAGCGTCATTTTTAACCAAATAAGATCTGGAAAACAAGAAGGTGAGCAGTTTGATGCTTTGGTAGGCAACCCAATTCCGGTGGAGGTCGTTGACAAGAATAATGCAGTTATTGGCTTTTGCAAATTTGAATAATCTGATTATTTCTTCATCACTGAGGTGATGCAAAAATAAACTGCAATGAATCACATCTGTTTGCTCCAGCAGTTCCGGTGCTATGTTTCGGTAATCATCACATATGAGTTGGGTGTTGTAAAGTGTCTTCAGGTTGTTTTCCGCATACGTCAGACAATCTTTCTTTAAGTCGACCCCATAGAAAAATAGTTTTGCATGTTTCTGATCGGAATAGTTCGAAAGTTGTTTAATGGAGTCACCCCCGCCAAATCCAATGTCTAATACCGTACGGATCGGTTTATTCGTGTTTAAGATAGCGGCTAATCCTTTTCGGGAAGCGTTATATCCTCCCAGTCGTTTGTTGATAATGTGCAGCTCCTCCAGGTTCCGATACAGGTCTCTGGTTTCAATGTGGTTACTGTCCAGGTATTCCTTTTCCGCTGACCTATATTTCAATGGCATGGTTCTGAATGGAGTGATGAATACTATTTAGTGTTCCGGTTTCTACGGAGGAGCAACGAATCAATTCAATGGTTAATCCCGGCCCGAATGCACAGGCAACTATTTTTTTGCTTTTCGTATTTCTGGATTTTTTTATTTTGTCGAAAATTTTGTTTAGAATAAAAAGAATGGTGGGGGATGACATATTTCCGTAGTGCTGTAATACTTCCATCGAATCGGTTACCCTATCTGTTGTTAAGCCCAGGCTTTCCTTCACGGCTTCCACTATTTTGACCCCTCCGGGATGAATCGCCCAATAAGCGATATCGGGATTGGCGTTTCCGAGAAAATCGGCTACAACGGGCTGAATGTTTTTTTTAATAGAGCTGACTACTTCCGGACTCAGCTGCATGCGGAAGGCCGAAGAAGTAATGTTCCAGGTCATGAGGTCCGCCGTATGGGGAATAAAGGCGGAACCAATAGCCTCTATTTTCAATACTGTTTTGTTTTCAGCATGTTTGTTTTTATTTCCACACATCATCACCGCGGCCGCTCCATCTGCAAATAGTAAATTAGCAATCAGGTCTTCATCGGCTTCTGAAGGGTAGAAATGCAAGGAGCAGAGTTCAGCACTCACAATCAGAATGCAAGCATCCGGATTGGATTCTGCAATGTAATGGGCTTGTTTAAGGGCTTTCATAGCAGCATAACAGCCTAAAAAATTTACCGCAGACTTCTCGGTATGCTGAAGTCCGTAGTGTTCGGCAATTAAAAACTCAAGTCCCGGAGCAAATACTCCTGTGCAACTTACGGTAATAAGGTGTGTTATCTCAGAGGATCTGATTTCGGCCTCCTTCAGCAATTTATCAATGGCCTTAGCAGCAAGGGGCAGAATCTTTTCTTTGTAGAGCCCCATTCTTTTTTCAACCGGTTGCTTGTAATTTCCGTCTGTATACAATTCATAGGTATCTCCTCCGTAGTCGGGAATACAACTGTAACGGGTATCGATCTTCATTTTCCTGTTTAGCAAATTCAGTCTTTGTATAAAAGGGCTGGTTTCATCAGAGTGAAAAGCCTGAGCATAAAAGCGAACCAAGTCTTCTTTTTCGATCCGGAATTTGGGAACGACAGTTGCTATGTTAAGAATGTAGGACATCGGAGCTTATTTTAACAGAAGTATTAAGAAGAAAAGATTATTCAGGAGGGAAGAAAGCACCAGCATAATCATTGTATTTTTAAAATTAACATGTATTCCGTCTCTTAATGAACGGAGGCACCAGAACAAAAAATAGAGTGTAGCTGGTAACATCACACTGTTAAAGAGCCAGAAATTATTCATTCCATCCTTGTGAAAGGCCAGGTAAATAAGAAAGGTGACAATGGAAAACATAAGCATTGAAAAGAGAAATGTTCCTCTTATCCCCAGCGCCATACTGAGGGTTTTGACACCGTCCCTGCTATCTGCGTCGTGCTGGTATATTTGTGTAAGAGGATATATGGTGGCAATGAAAAAAGGAGGAAGCCATTATAGAAAACAGTACGGAGGGGCTGAAAAATAACTGGCTGGAACCCAATGCAAAAATATTTGCGCAAAAAATCCAGGCACCCTGAAAAAAGAATACGATCAGAAAACCCTGAACCGGATATTGTTTGAAACGAATTTTACGGTTGCTGTAAAGCCGGGAGGCCAGAATGTACACTGCAACAAAAATCACAAAATGGTAATTGATTAAAAAGGAAAGAAAGATAGCTGTTCCATCCAGGATGTTTACTACCCCCAGGAGTTGCTCGGTTGGTTGGGGAGGCAAGGCAAGCCCCCCGATTGGTCCCTCATCCCGATCATGGTAACTGTTGTATCCATTGCTGGAAGGAAATACCAACAGGTGCCATATTCCTAAAACGAGAAATAACTGGTAATTGACCGCTGGATGAATGTAGAAAAATGAAAATAGGGAAACGGGCAATAAAAATATTGAAAAAGGAAATCTTAATAAGCGGACGGTATTTTTGATCTTGTTAAGGAGTTTTAGTGAAGTTCAAATTTACCTAATGACGGAATCCTGACTGCAACATCCGTTCTCTTTTCTTTTTTCAAAGATATCGGAATTAGTTTATGCTCTTATTTATATTCGGTAAAGAAGCATTATAGGCCGTTCAAATCTTTCTTTTTTTCCTACTTTTAGTGAGCCTTAAATTAAAAATTGATTATGGAACAACAAAATGATTATAAACAATACATGGATGTAAAATTCAAGCATCTTGAATTAATAGATATTCCTGCAATTGTTGCTGAA
>JABDFG010000051.1:124-17740 GCA_013286655.1 Bacteroidota bacterium | reverse complement strand
TAAGATGTTCGGGGCACATGTCATTCTCTCCACTTCTTCCACACTTGGGCACCGGTCGGTTATACCTATTCTTATAGACGATTCGGATGCAGTTATTTTCGATCACCAGGCGCATGTTTCCATGCAGGATGCCGGTAAGGAATTAAGGTTGAGAGGAATTCCAATAAGCCTTTTAAGGCATAACCGGCTGGATGAGCTGGAAGTTAAAATCCAGGACTTGACAACCAGGCATTCAAAAGTCTGGTATTTTTTTGATGGGGTTTATTCCATGTATGGGGATTTAGCTCCTTTGCACCGGATTTCTGCTTTACTTGACAAATACAAAAATTTGTACCTATACGTTGATGATGCGCATGGTATGAGTTGGGCCGGAAGGAACGGAACAGGTTATACACTGAGCCAGGTGAAACTGCATCATCGTATGATCGTTTGCAGTTCTTTGGCCAAAGCGTTTGCTTCTGCCGGCGGAATATTTGTTTTTTCCGATTATGAGCAATACCTGCGCATTAAAAACTGGGGCGGGCCTCTTACCTATTCTGGTCCGCAGCAGCCCGCTGTTGTGGGAGCATCCATTGCTTCTGCGAAAATTCATTTGTCGGCCGAGATTTATCAGCGGCAGCTGGCGCTGAAAGAAAATATTGATTATTGTAATAAGCTTATTTCTGATTTAAATTTGCCGGTCATTTCACAATCGGCCGCTCCGATATTTTTTATCGGGCTGGGAGCGCCAAAGGTCGCTTACCATATGAACGAAAGATTAATGAAGGAAGGCTGCCATGTGAATTTAGGTATTTACCCGGCGGTTCCGGAAACCTGTACCGGAATCCGGTTTGCGCTTACGTTAAATCAAACAAAAGAGGACATCGAGAAATTGATTAACCGCATCAGCACATTTCTTCCGGAAGTTCTTCGCCAGGAGCAGAAATCGATGCAGGACATTTACAGGGCATTCCGGTCCATGCCCGGAATCAAAGAACAAAAAATCAGGTATGAAGCGGGACCTGAACAAGAACTTATTGCACCAACAGAAACGATTCATCCTTCTGTCGAGTATTCCAGTTCCATTCGTTCTATTGATAAAATGGAATGGGATCATTTGTTTTCGGAGCGGGGGGCTTTTGACTGGGAAGGGCTGGCACTTCTGGAGGATGTTTTTACGGGCAATGAAGCTGCGGAGGATAACTGGACTTTCCATTATTATATTATCAGGGATGCGAACAAACAGATTCAGCTTGCGACTTTTTTTACTTCACTGATTACAAAGGATGACATGCTCGCGGATGGGGCTGTCTCCAAAGAGATTGAAACCCATCGGATCAAGGATAAGTATTATTTGACATCCAAAACATTTATGATGGGTTCTCTCCTAACCAACGGAGAGCATTTGTATTTGGATAAGGATAATAAGAACTGGAAGGAATATTTGCGGATACTACTGGAAGAGGTATGGAAAGAGCAGGATAAACAGGATGCAAAAGTTTTATACTTAAGGGATTTTGCTGAAAGCGATGAGAAGTTAAAGGAGTTCTTAACCGATCAGGGTTTTGTAAAGATCAAGATGCCGGATAATCATATTCTGGATGTTCAGAATAATCCTGACAGGAGTTCTTTTATACAATCTCTTCCGACTAAAAAACGGTCGCACCTGACAAATGATGTGCTTAAATACGAAGAGTGCATTACGACCACTTTTGTAGAAAATCCAACAAAAGAAGATGTCGATGACTGGTATCAGTTGTATGAAAATGTAAAAAGAAATAATCTTTGCATTAATGATTTTAAATTACCTAAAAAACTTTTTTACACGATTGCACAATCAAAGCAGTGGGAGGTGGTTGAGTTTAAACTCAAGCCAGAATTTCAACCAGTAGATAAAAAGGCAATTGCGGTAGGGTTTATTTATAAAAATGCCAATTACTGTCCGACCATTTTGGGTCTGAATTACGAATACATGAGTACCTATAAAATATATAAACAGATGTTATTTCAGGTGGTATTGCGGGCTATTGAGATCAAAAAAGGAAAAGTTTACCTGGGTCTTACGGCTTCTTTGGAGAAAAGAAAATTGGGTGCTCAGGCAATTCCTCAACTTGCTTTTATTCAGGTGAAGGACAATTATAATCTTTCAGTAATGGAATTATTGAAGTCTTCGGCCTACCTCTAACAGCCTTTAAACAACATCTAAACGATTTAATAGTTTAGGACTTCCCTGATCGTTTTTCCAAGCTTCTCTGCATTGGGCAGCATGGTAGCTTCCAAAATGGAATTGAGCGGAATGGCTGGCAAATTTTCAGCGCCCATGCAGCGTACCGGGGCGTCCAGGAATTCAAAACATTCCTGTCCGATTTTGCCCGCCAATGCCTGGGCAAAACTATTGTTCAGGGTTTCCTCTGTAAGAACAATGCACCGGTTGTTTTTCCTCACGGAGTTGAATACGGCATCCTCATCGAGCGGGTTTAATGTCCTCAAGTCGATGATTTCCATTCTGCCTTCAAATTCTTTGGCCGCAGCCTTCGCCCAATATACACCCATCCCGTAAGTGATCACGGTAACAGCCGGGGCAGAACCTGGATTTTTTTTGTTTTCTAAAACTATTCGGGCTTTTCCAAACGGAAGGATATAGTTCTCGTCGGGCTCAATCGTTTTTGCATCTTCGGTTCCCTTTATTTTACTCCAATACAATCCTTTGTGTTCAAAAATAACAACCGGATTAGGATCATAATAAGCGGCTTTCATCAAGCCTTTCAGATCAGCGCCTGTTGATGGATACGCGATTTTTAATCCTTTGATATTGCATACAATGCTCTCCACGCTGGAGGAATGGTAGGGCCCTCCGCTGCCGTAAGCTCCGATCGGTACCCGCAAAATCATGCTTACCGGCCATTTGCCATTCGATAAATAATTAGACCGGGCAACTTCGGTAAACAACTGGTTCAGGCCTGGCCATATATAATCGGCAAATTGTACTTCCACAATGGGTTTTAAACCGGCTGCACTCATACCGACCGTACTGCCAATAATAAATGCTTCCTGAATAGGTGTATTAAAGACCCGTTCGTCTCCAAACTGCTGAGCGAGGGTGGCGGCTTCCCGGAAAACTCCTCCCAGCCGTCTTCCCACATCTTGTCCATATAATAAACATTCTTTGTGCTTGTCCATCAGCTCGCGGATCGCGAACAAAGCAGAATCCACCATCACTGTTGCCTGCTTGCCTTTTGGGGCACGCTCTCCTTTTTCTTCTGTAATGGTGGTTGGAGCAAATACATGCGTAAACAAATCTTCCGGTTTGGGCTCCTCTGCCTTTAGGGCCCGCTGATAATCTTCTTCTACCAGAAGTTGTGTCTTTGTTTCGATGGCTGCGAGTTCTTTCTCCTCATAACCGGCAGCTAAAAGCCGGTTCTTTAATTTCGGAAAGGGGTCACGTTTGGCTTGCTCTGCAAGATCGTCCCGGTACCATTCTTTACGGACGCCCGATGTATGATGGTTGAGCAATGGAACTTTCGCATGAACGAGGAATGGTCTGCGTTCCTTACGGATCAATGCAATTACTTCTTCCAGGGTTTCATAGCACTTAATAAAATCGGTGCCATCTATCGTGCGTGTTTCCAATCCTTTAAAACCTTTGGCATATTCCGAAGCATCCATCGAACGGAATTCCTTTGCATGTGCAGAAATGTCCCATTCATTATCCTGAACGAGGTAGAGTATCGGGAGCTTTTTCAATACGGCCATTTGTAATGCCTCCGCTACTTCTCCTTCTGTAATCGAGGCGTCTCCAAGAGAACAAACAGCAAGGGATTTTTCCTCGCCGGCATATTCCGGAATCCCGAGCTTTTCCCGGTACCAGATTCCCATTGCTACGCCGGTAGTAGGTATTGCCTGCATTCCCGTAGCAGAGCTTTGGTGCGGGATTTTAGGCATGTACTCTCTTCTCAGACTGGGATGACAATAATAGGTGCGCCCGCCTGAAAAAGGGTCTTCTTTTTTGGCCAGCAACTGTAACATCAATTCATAGGGCCGCATCCCAATGGCCAGTAAAATACTATCGTCCCGGTAATAGGCAGAAAGGTAATCCTGGGGCTTTAATTGTAAACCCAGGGCTAGCTGGATAGCTTCGTGTCCGCGTGATGTGGCATGTACATATTTAGAGGCCACTTCCTTGTTCCGTTCATATAGTTCCGTCATTGCTTTTGCCGTACACATCAACTCAAAAGCCTTTGCTAAAATATCGTTCAAGGGTGTATTTTTCAAGCCGCTAAAATAAGAAGTATTTTGCGTAACTTGGCATTTTAAATTTGCGCAATCTATACAACTAATTATGAGGCTAAAAGCAGGTTTGTATGTACTCGCGTATACATTTGTTTCCCTACTGACAGGCTTTCAGGAGTTATGCGCGCAGGGCAAGATCAAGCTGGAAGGTTATACTGTTCATACGGATAGCAAGGGCAAAAAATCGGCCATTGCAGATATGAATATACATGTCTATAGGGGTGCTGATAAAACGGACGAATACAGATCGAACAAAAAGGGGCGGTTTGACTTTCAGCTGGAATACGGTGCGGTTTACAAAGTGGCCCTCGAAGGAAATGAGGGATATATTGACATGTGTTTTATGGTAGACGGGAAGATACCGGCAGCAAAACAAACGATCAATCCCACTATTTCTATTGACTTCGTGCTGATTGATAAAGACAATACCAGCATAGATACGCTCAAATTCAAGTTTCCTTTCACCAAGTTCAAATTTGATGGGGATAAAAAATTTATAGATGATGCAAAATACCTGAATGATTTCACAAAGGGAATGTTCAAAGAATATGTGGAAGCAAAAAAGCAGATAAAAAAGCAGGAAGCTGATAAGGCCCTGGAAGCTAAAGCGAATGCCGGCGTTATTTACTTCAGCGTCGGGGGGAAATTGCTGGCGGGGGACCCTCCTTCTGCTGCAGTCGATAACAGGAAAATTTTGTTAAAAGATGAAAAGGGAAATACGGTGGAGACAGTCAGCACTGACAAATACGGAAAATTTTCTTTTACCAAATTAGCCCCCGACCGGAATTACTCGGTAGTGATGGATGAAAGTGATTCTCTGGGGTTTTCGGGCAAAAAAATCACCTTGTATAATAAGTATGGTAAAGAATTACTGGTAAGTACTTCCGATAAAAAAGGGAATTTTAAATTTCAATTGCTGGCCAGCGATAAAGCTGTTTTGTCGCAGCTGAAGGTGGAAGACAATAACCTTTTAATTGGAGGGGCGCTCGAAGCTCTTATCAATGGCAAAACCCAGGCGGTGGCTAAAATTCGAATTACGCTTGCTAATTCCCTGAGTGGGGAGATCTATGAGACGATTGAAACGGATGAAAACGGAAAATTTGTTTTTACGAAACTTCCGCCTGATAAAAATTTTGTCATCCGGATGGAGGAGGCTTCCCCGGAACTCGCAAATGTCAAAATAACGATCAAAGACAGAAAGGGAAATGAAATTGCATCGGGCAGGTCGGATGGCTTTGGGAAATTCAGATTTCAGCTATTGGCCAGTGATAAAGTAATGATGAATAGCCTGGAGGTGGAAGAAAACGATACCAGAATGGACCTGATCGGAAAGTTTCTGAATGGAGAAAATAATATTCCGTTGGGGAATATTAAAGTAGATTTATTAGATGACAGAAATCAGGTATTGCAGACTACCCTAACAAATGGTAAAGGGATCTTTCTGTTCAAAAATTTAACGCTTTATTCGGGTTATTTTTTCAAGCTGGATGAAAAGGATCCGGGTATCAGTGGACTCAGCTCATTGCTGCTGGCTGAAACAACAGACAAACCTGTCAAAGAATATAAAATAGAAGCCAATCAGGCCCTCAAACGCCGTATACTTGCCTCCGACCAGGGTAAGCTGGGCAGACTCTATTTGAAGTGAACCTGTCTTTTTACATAGCCAAAAGGTACCTGGTTTCCAAAAAGTCGCACAATGCCATTAATATAATTTCAGGAGTATCCATTGGAGGAATCTGCATCGGTACGCTCGCGCTTATTGTGGTATTGTCTGCATTCAATGGCCTGTCCGACCTTGTTAAATCTTTGTACAATTCCTTTAATTCGGATATTAAAATTACGTTGCAGGAGGGAAAGGTATTTCAGTTAACGAATGCCAGAATAGAAAGCCTGAAGAGCCTGAAGGGTGTGCATTATTATACGGAAGTGCTGGAGGAAAGCGCTTTGTTAAAATACAACGATCAGCATTGCATCGCTACGCTTCGGGGCGTAAGCGATAATTACGCTTCCATGTCGCGCTTTGATACCCTGGTAAAGGAAGGGCGTTTCCTGCTGAAAGAAGGAGGACAATACCTGGCTGTGCTGGGAAAGGGAATCAGTTATCAGCTGAATGCGGGTGTCAACGATCGATTTACTCCGATTGCCGTATATGCCCCCAAACGGGGCATTGGTACCTCTCTTAGTTCTGAAAATGTTTTTTATGAAAAAAAAATCTATGCCTCCGGCGTATTTTCTATTGCAGATGATTTTGATTATAAGTATGTCCTGGTCTCCATTGATTTTGCAAGAGAATTGCTGGATTATCCGGGAAAAATAAGCGCTATTGAGCTGGGGTTGGAACAAAATGCCGACATGGAAACCTTGAAAAAGCAAATCAAAGAAATAATAGGAGCGCAATTTACCGTTAAAAATAAGTATGAACAGAATGAATTGCTATTCAAAACTATGAAATCGGAAAAATTATGGGTATTCATTGTCCTTGTCTTTATATTGATTGTCGCGACTTTCAATGTGATCGGTTCCCTCACTATGCTGATCATAGAAAAGAAAAAGGACATTCGTATTCTTTGGGACATGGGGGCCGACCTGATTTTGATCCGAAAAATATTTCTAATAGAAGGAACGTTGATCACGCTGATCGGTTTAATCGGTGGACTTCTATTGGGAACGCTGATCTGTCTGGGGCAACAGCATTTTGCCTGGGTGAAATTTAACGAATCGTTCGTGGTGTCGGCTTACCCTGTAAAAATGCTCATGAGCGATTATTTTCTTGTGTTCGGAGTCGTTTTGTTCATCGGCCTTCTGGCGGCCTGGTATCCGGTAAGAGTATTTACCAGGCGGTTTTTTACTTCCATCCAGGTGGCCTGAGGGGTAGTATATTGCTGAATCTGGGTAAATGAATACCCGGATACCCATCCATCTTTTGCATAATTCGCTTGATTTTGCCCTCTTGCATATTGGCATGCTATTTTAGGAGTAGAGGTATGAAAACAAGGAAAGTTTTAAAAGGGTTTTTAATGGGTGCGTTTTTTTTTATTTTGAGCGTGAATGATTTCGCTCAGGACAAGAATAAAGCACTGATGAATACGCCTGCCCCTCATGGGGGGCAGATGAGCCAGACCGGTAATAATTATTTTATAGAGTTATCGTTTTCAACGGTGGAAACCTATGCTTATTTATATGACAGTTTAGTAAAGCCCATAAGTAATAGCGGCATTACTGGTAAGATCATTTTCAAAGGGTATGATTATACATTGGCAACTGTGGAACTGGAACCTTTTCAGGGATATGCCTTTGTTGCAAAAACAAATGTTCCGCCTTACCTCTCTTGTGAAGTTCAATTTGATCTGAATGGAAAAAAGGTCTCCTCGCAATTTGACTATTCCGAAAGTATTGCAGATAAGAGAAAATGAGGTTTAGCGGCCGTTCACCTCAAATTGAAGGAATATACTTGAGTTCCCGTTGGAGTTCCTGAACCTGCTGTTTGGACTCCAGGAGTTTTTGCTCATATTCCACAATGATTGGACTTGAGTTCTTTGATTTTCCGAAAAAACTCAGGTTGTTTTCCAATTGATTTACCTCCGTTTGCAGTTTGTTGATTTTAACCTGTATTTCGGATCGCAGTTTTTTTAGTTTTTCCTGGCCCTGAGGATATTTAAGCAGCTGTTCATATTTCAATCGGTAAAATATTTTATCCTCGACAGGTGTGAGGACTCTTGTCCTTTCGATAAAATTTTCCACCGCTTTTCCGAATGCATTATTGAGCCGGTCATTTTCCCGTAACGGAACCTCTCCAAGTGCAGTCCATTCTTCCTGTGTCTTTTTTAATTCTTCCAGAGACTGACTTAATTCAGCAGAAGGTTGTAATGATTCCATTCTGCTGACCAGGGATTCTTTGGCCTGGACGTTTCCCCGCAAGGTGTTTTCTTTAGCTTCCAGGTGGAGTGTCCTCCTTTCGAAAAAATAATCACAGGCTTTCCGGAAGCGGTTCCATATTTTGTCGGAATCCTTGTAAGATACTGATCCGATTGATTTCCATTCAACCTGCAATTTTTTCAATTCTTCTGCGCTTGAGCTCCAATCCGTGCTTTCCTGAATGGCTTCCGCTCTTAAGCATAAGTCTGTTTTTTTTTGAAGATTTTGTCCGAATTCCCGGCGTTGGTTTGCATAAAACAAATCCAGCGTATCGTAAAAATGCTGCCGGGCTTTTTTAAATCGTTTCCAGCACTCACCTTTGTCACTTTTCGGAACAAAGCCGGTTTTCTGCCACTCTGCCCATATGGCTTCGGCTTTACCGGAAGCATCCCGGCATGCTTTAAGGGAACTTAAATCAGATACGGAGAGTGTTTCCAGTGCAAGGCAGAGGGCTTGTTTAACGGCCAGGTTGTTTTCCTGTTGTTGTTTCAGCAGAATAGTATGTTCTTTCTTCCGTTCGTATAGTTTGTCCGCAACAGCTTTGAAGCGCTGTCCCAGGGTATCATTCAATTCCCTGGAAAGAAGTCCGGTTTCGCGCCAGGTTTCCTGCAGAAAACGCAAGCCGTCCAAAGATTTTTTTAAAGAAGGCTCTTCGATCAGCCGTTCGGCTTTTTCACAAAGCTCAGTTTTTAGTTCCAGATTTTTTTTCCGGTCAAGTTCACGCAGTTCATTACTAATCTTCACGATATCGTAAAATTTCCCTACCAGGAAATGGTAGTTCTCCCTTAGGGTACGAACATCTTTCTGGGGTACATCTCCGGTTGAGCGCCATTTACTTTGCAAGGCCTGGAACTTATTGTAGGATTTGGAAAAACTATCAGCACCTTTCAGCAGTTCTTTTAATTCTTCAATGATGAGTTTTTTGGTGGAGAGATTTTCCTGGGCTGTTTTTTCTTTTTGTTCCCGTTGGCCAACCTTTTTTTTATTAAAAATTTTGTAAAGAGATTCGATTTTTTTGTCGAGGGGGTCCGGGGCAGGAGTAAAGTCTGACTCGATCCCTCCATCCTGCAGGAATCGCTTTAGTTTGAGCTGATACTCCTCTTTCACTAATTCATCAAACCGGTCCTTAATTGTCCGGACCATACCAGAAAAGGATTGTATATCTTCCAGTTTCAGAAACTCCTCCAATTTGTCTGCCAGTTGAGCCTTGCCAAGGGATGTTATTTCATCCTCGGAAAGCATGAGTTCATCATTTTCTTCTTCACGGATGTCCGGCATATCCTGAGGTTCCGTTTGTATTGGATGGGATTCATTGGCTTGCATAACACAAAGTTAAAAATATTTGTCGCTCATTATAATTTTTCAAAATCTGATTTGGAGAAATCATTGCCGAGTTTTATAATGGGTTTGTCCGAAGTACCCATAATACTGATTGGAATTTTTAGTTTATTAAAAGGCGGGGCCGATAGCTTTATTAAATAATCTATTTTATCATCAAAGCCTTGCGAGCCTTCTACTTCAGTGAGGAATTTGTTAACGTTAAACCGGAAGGGATGTATGAAGATTTTTCCTCCTTTGATTTCCGTATCCATCGTGATGTCGTTCAATTCAGGATTATTGAATTCTTCTTTCCTGGAAACTGTTTTGATGTGATTGAAAAGTTTCATTCCTTTTATCGATACCCGGTCAATGATAATTTTGCCGTTTCCGGTAAGGGTAGCGTAGATAGGGGAAAAATCGGGCGTTAGTTCACCTTTTAAATTATAATCAGTTGAAAAATTACCCTGGGCAGGTGCATTCGCCTTATCATCAATAAACATTTGATATGCTTTATTGATATCCAGGTCCTGAACACCGATGGTCAGATCAAAAAGCGGATGTTTTATGTCTGTTGTATTATAATCTCCTCTTAAACTGAACTTAGAATCCATTGCCCCGAAATTGGTTTCGTTTAAGGTCAATATGCCATCGTGTAGTGTGATCGAACCGCTAAGATCGGTTATGTCCATTTTATTGAATTTAACCGTTTTAATGACTGAGTTGACAGTAAAGCCAATGTTTTTAGGGATGACCAGGACTTCCATCTGGCTTTTGACTGCCGGAGCACTGCCGGAGGGAATTGATTTTGGAAACCACTGATTAAAATCGATGGTGTCGCAACTCAGGCTCAGGTCTCCATTAATCGGCGCATCACGCCGAAGTAGATAGGGCATATAATTGAACAGATGGCCGCTGAGCGTGATATTACTATAACCAAATTCCGCTATAAACCGGTTGAGTACGATTTTATCAGGAGTAAAAGTCAACAGGGCATCATCCACATGAAGGGGATGCGTCATATCCGTTCTTTGATAAACAATGTTTTTTGCTTCCAGCGTCCCCTCCGTTTTTAAAAGATCGTATTGTTTGGATTCTATTTCGGCCAGGCTTCCCTGAGCTGTATAATCAATGTCCAGGGTCCCTTTTAAGGTGGTATTTGAAACAGGATATACCTGGGTTAGTTTTCCAAGATCAAGTAAACCGGAAATTTTAAGATCATAGTTATAATCCTTTAAATCAGAGATCGTACCACTCATTTTGAATGGTTCATGATCCAGCAAAAAAGTAATGGTACGAATGCCGATCTTTGTATCGGCCATTTGTCCGGTGGAGTTAGTTACTTCCGCCTTCATGTGAATGCTATCCATCTCCAGCGGGGAGTTTTTTGACTTTATAAAGGCATTTTCAAGTACCAGGAATGCGTCCACTTTTGGAAATAATCTAAGCGAATCATTGTATTCTCCGTCAATTTTTATTTCCGAGTTGAGTAAGCCTTTTATGACCAATCCATTCACCGGATATATGTTTTCAATTTCGGCCAGGTCTGCTGTTAAGTGGATATCCGCTTTCACATAGGTGTTATGTTGCCGCTTTACCAGCAGAGCTCCCTGGATAGCCTTTTTGTCAATTTCAAAATGAAAGTCTTTTAAATCAAAGGTGGCATGGTTCGCAATCCCGTCCGGATTGTCAGCCAGCAGGTGAAAGTGGATGTTTTCGATAGCTTTTGGGAGATGTGCATATTTGAATTCTGCATTTTCTACTTCCAGGTTTATGTGGAAGCTGGGTACTTTATGGGCTCTTATATCGTATGTACCCTTTATAAATCCTGTACAGGAAAAATCACCTTTGGTTTGTATGTCTTTAATGTCCTTGTCATAAATGCCGGGCAATAAGGAAAGCAGATCTTTGAAAGAAGATTTTTTTACTACAAAACTTAAATCGGTTTGATAACCACTGTCAAGAAGTTTGAAGTAACCGTCAAAACCAAATTTAAAATCAGCCAGTTGAAAGCTATGATCCTTGAAAATAAATTTTTTTTCTTTAAAATTCATTTCCATGAGCAAATCGGCTTTAAATAGTTTTTTGTTCAGGTACTGAATGCCGTTATAAGTGAATGTTAGTTCGGAAATCCTTGTCGTAATGTCGAGGTCCGATATGTTTTGCTTAAAGTCTCCCGAACCATTGTGATAGAGGCCACCTACTTCTATGTATGTCTTTTGCAGTTTGTTGTCATAACTGATGCTTCCATTTTTGATGGACCATTTATTGATATTGATTTGGAATTTAGTGCCGGACGTTTTTTGATTTGCGGAAGTATCTTGTTTAACAATGTCGTAATTTGCTTTCCCATTTGCCAGTATCCGGGCATGTAATATGGGTTCGTCCAGCTGAACGGAATTGATTTCAATTGCATGTCTCCGTATCAAACTATACAGATCAAAGGATATGCTTATTTCTTTTGCCGAAAGGAGCGTGTCTCCTTCGAAATCCTGGATTCCCTTCACGCAGGTATTGTGGAGGCTGAGCGTAAAATGGGGGAAATGTTTAAAAGAGGAAAAACTCAGGTTGCTAAAAGAAACTTTCGCATCTATGCCCTGGTCTATTTTTTCCAGTAGTTCGGCTTTCAGTTTGTCTTTGAATATGACCGGAAGGGAAATAACCAGCAGGAATAATGTAATAATAATACCCAAAGAGATATAAAAGAGTTTTTTTAACATTCTTATTCCCCGTTTTAGATGGGGATGTAAATCTAGAAATTAATCCGCCAAATTCAATTTAAGTTCCATATTCTACCGTTTAATAAGGCAAACCTGCCATTTAAAAGGTTAAGAGTAATTGCCTGGGATTTCGGATTATCTTCAAACTAATGCTGCTACAAGTGAACAGGTTTTTAATATTTGGCATTTATGAAGAGACAAGTCAATGCAATCGGAAAAGGAATGAAAAGTGTCCGGGATCTGCTTTCGGATGGATTAAAGCAGGGGCATATCTTTTTAAAGACATTGGGAGATACTACCCATGTGAAACTCAAGAGGAATAAACTCAAAGTGTTAAAACGGGCAATTGGGGAGAAGGATTATTATCAGATAAAGAGCATTCTGTTTTCGAGTTTTAAAATCCACTAGTGGAAGATCTCTTGACCATTTGCATCTGTCGTAAGTAGTTCACTCATGAAATTCAAAAAGGGACGTATTTTTTTAAATACCTCATTTGATTGATATAAAAAATCGGAAGCACTTACTTCTTTATCCGTAAATGTATGTTTGAAAATAAACTGTTTATAACGGAGCAGATCAATGGCAGGATCGTCTTTGGCGTAGCCTCGAGGGGCTGAGCTGAGTTGTTCTCCTCGCATTTTTCCAAATGTTTTTACAAGTGTTTTGTTCGAAATCATTTTTTTCCAGTCAGGATGATTTAGTCCGATGTCCTGTCGGATCCTTTTCATATCGTCTGCATCCGGCCCCCAGAAACCTGCTGACAAAAATGAATTGCCCGGAGCGAAATGAAAATAGTATCCTCCCCGCAATTTTTTGGTTGCTCTTTTGAATCCTCCGCTCCAGCGGGCACTATAAGGCGTTTTGTCTTTTGAGAAGCGCACATCTCTATAAATCCTGTGGAGGCTTTTTTTGCCCGAAGGAGTTTCTATTTTATCGTGTTTGTTCATTTCAATCAATAAAGCATCTGCGAAGGCAATCAGATTGTTGTGGGCTTCCAAATACCTGTCCTTGTGTTTAGTGAACCAGTCCCGGTTATTGTTTTTTGAAAGTGCTTTTAAAAAATCGAGGGATTCTTTTTTGATAATAACGGATGATGCCATAATTTCCTGTGGATGGCTAAAATACGAAAAACCGGCGTATTTATTAGTCTTTCCATTTTATGCTGCATCCAACGCTGGGGGTTTGATCATCCGGGATAGCTTTTCCCTGTAAGATATCATCTAAAGCAGAGCGTATATCCTTGCCTGTCAGCGGAATATTGTTGGAAGGTCTGGAATCATCCAGTTGTCCATGATATACGAGTTTTAAATTTTTATCATAGATGTAGAAATCAGGAGTACAGACGACTTCATAAGCCTTCGCTACTTGCTGGCTTTCATCATACAAGTAAGGGAATGGATATCCAAGGTTTTTTGCAACCATCTTCATTTTCTCCGGCCCGTCCTCGGGATGACTCACTGCATCATTAGAACTAATGCCAATAAATGAAATTCCCTTGGGCATATAATCATTTGCAAGTCTAACTAATTCTGTATTTACATGTTTTACAAAAGGGCAGTGGTTGCAAATAAACATCATCACGGTGGCTTTATAGGATATGAGTTCATTCAGTGAAACCTTTTTACCTGAAACCGTATTCAGGAGCGTAAAGTCAGGTGCAATTGTGCCCAGCATTGATTGAATTGATTCCGCTTGTGCCATGTTAATCAGTAATAAAAGTTTAACTATTTCCTTTGTATGACGAAGGTATACATTCAGGAAGTTTGAATAGTTGATTTTCGGTAAGCATAAACTTTTAGTAGCTTAAATTGGAAATTGATGATTTGATTTTTAATTACGGGAGGTTAACGGGAAAGAAAAAATACTAATGTGAAGAAATGAATTCTTCTATTTTCTTTTTAATTGCGTCACGCACAGTTCTTGTTTGGGCCAACTTCTCTTCAGACGTGCCTTTAAATCCAGATGGGTCAGTAAATGACCAGTGAAGCTGGTTGGCCATACCGGGAAAAATCGGACATCTTTCCGCACTGGCTTCATCACAGACAGTTATTACATAGCTGAACATTTTTCCTTGCTTATAGAACTCGAATACGTCCTTGGTCTTATTACGGGAAATGTCAATCCCGATTTCTTTCATTGATTCAACTACGATGGAGTTTAGAATTCCCGGTTCCATTCCGGCACTTTCAGGTTCAAACCTATCTCCGCCAATTTGCTTTAAAAAGGCTTCTGCCATTTGACTGCGTGCAGAATTATGAATGCACACAAATAATACCTTCTCTTTGTCCATCGTTCTATGATTGAATCGTTTCTGTCTTTGTTATGTTATGAGCTAATACTGCTATGGCTGCTCCAAAGACAGGAGCAGTAAGGTAAATCCAAAGTGAATGCAGATTCCCGGAAACAATTGCAGGAGCAAATGAACGAGCCGGGTTCATAGAAGCGCCGCATATCTTTCCTGCGAACAGAGCTTCCAATCCGACAACGGATGCAATCGCTATACCGGCCGTAATTCCTTTTTCCTTATCTCCTCTTGAAACATTCAGAATCACGAACATCAGGAAGAAGGTAAGGATCATTTCAAGAATAAAGGATTGCATGTCGCTACCAGCTGGCATTGTTGCTCCTAAATCTGTATCCTGCGGGAATAACAATTTCAAGCATAGGCTTGCCAGAAGAGCACCGGCAAGCTGGGAGATGATATATGGAATGGATTCTTTCATTTTCATGCGTTTGGCAATCGTAAATCCGATGGTAACTGCGGGGTTGAAGTGAGCTCCTGATATATCGCCAAGAGCATAGATCATTGACAGTATAATCAGTCCGAAGGTCATAGAAATCCCTACATGAGTTACTGCTCCCCCAGATACATTATTGATTATAATTGCACCTGTCCCGCAGAACACGAGGGCGAATGTTCCAATTACCTCTGAAAGATATTTTCTGTAATTCATACTTAACGGCATTCGTTGACTTTCACTGCTAAACTGTAGTGGAGTATTCATGCAATGATATCGTATTTATAATATCGTAATGTTACGATAATATTAAGAATATTTTTTAACAACAGGAATTGCCCTTATTAAAAGATGAAAAAAGGTTGGTGATACAGGTCTTGGCTGCCTCCCATTCCTTTTCATCTATACAATAGCACACTTTAGCTCCATCTATATCGCCTTTTATCAGGCCGGCATCTTTCAGTTCTTTTAAGTGTTGTGAAACCGTTGATTGTGATAGCGGTAACTCATCCACAATGTCACCGCAGATACATGCTTGCTTTTTAATAAGTAGTTGAAGTATAGCTATACGGGCAGGATGCGCCATTGCTTTCGCATAGTTGGCGATCTTATTGTCTTTAACTGAAAACTCTTCTGATTTGGTCAGCCCCATAACAACTAATATATCGTTAAATTACGATTATTATTTTAAATGGACAAATGAATACAACAAGATTCAATCCTTCCTTGGACCTGACTCGTTTTATATGCAGAGTATAAAAATCTCAAGTGGACACAAACTACAATCAAAATTGGTTTATCTTTGTCCCCGCAAGAAATTTTTTAAAAACGGCTTATTAATTCGGAGAGGTGTCAGAGTGGCCGAACGAGCACGCTTGGAAAGCGTGTTTACCGCAAGGTAACGTGGGTTCGAATCCCACCCTCTCCGCAGCAAAAACAAGTGCCCCCTTTAGGGGCATTTTTTATTTTCAGGTGCGTCGCAAACAGTGTTTGCGTAATAACTTGAAAGTAAAAATGGGAGCATGCAATGCTGAACTTGATTTACTATGGGTTCCCCCAAGGGATCACGCAAGTAATCCCATCAGTACTAGCACATGGTAAACTGTTCAGAGTTGGTTACCTCAGCCCTTCGATACCGAGATCATTAACTAATTCTTTCAGGCTCTTAGCTATTAAAAATTTCATACAAACGAAAATCAGGATGAAGCAAGGAGTTGATAGAATACTTTAGTAATGGATTAAGTTTTATCCATTCTAATTAAAGATTATAACCATGAGAAAAATTATTACAAGTATCCTTCTTCTTTTCCTCTTTTTGAGTGGTTATGCGCAGGTTTTTATGGGATCCGGGGGAGGAATCCGGAATAATGGAACAGACACTTATTTTAATCTTGCTGTTTCAGGTCTGAATCCGGCGGAAATGGATAGCACTTTTGGCTTGGAAGGGGTCTGTATCAATATTAGCCATCCCGCTGTTCAGGAATTATACGTTTATTTGGAAGCACCAAGTGGAGAAATGGTGGAACTTACCGAAGGACAAAGTTGTAGTGGTGCGAACTACACAAATACTTGTTTTGACAATAATGCAACATCTTCTATAACCTTAGGAACCGCCCCATTTACAGGAAGTTTTCGGCCGGTTGGATATTTTGGGCGATTTAACACCGCCCAGCCTGGAAATGGCACCTGGCAACTTATTGTAAAGGATGCGATTGCATTTATAGATTCAGGCAGCGTGCTAAGCTGGAGCATTTCATTCGGAAATGCTCCTCCAAAACCTGTTAAATTTTCATCTTCCAATCTGCCAATTGTTGTCATCAACACAAATAATCAGTCGATAGGAGATTCCGCCGTCTTGGTTAATATGGGAATCATTGACAATGCCACAGGCGCGAGAAACAATTTGACAGATCCCTGGAATAACTACAACGGTAAAACTACAATCCATATTCGCGGAAACAGTACCAGGTATTTGGAAAAGGAATCTTTTAGTCTTCAGACAATGGACGCCTCCGGCAATCAACTCAACGTTTCCCTATTGGGAATGCCTTCTGACAATGATTGGGACTTAGTTGCTCCTTATCAGGACAAAAGTTTGATCCGTAACCAGATGGGTTACGACCTTTTTAGAGAAATGGGACACTATTCGTCCCGTATCCGAAATGTGGAAGTCGTTATTAATAACGAATACCGGGGTATATATGTTTTTCAGGAGAAGATAAAGCAGGGGAAAAACAGAGTCGACATTAAAAAAATGACAAGCACTGATAATTCCGTTCCGGAAGTTACCGGAGGCTATATAATAAAAGTTGACAGACCCGGCCCTCCGGGAACCGGTTGGTACTCATTAATGGCTGGCGATTCCACTCCAAAAAATCACTTCTTCTATGCCTACGATTATCCCCAAAGTACAGATATCACCAGCTATCAACAGTCCTATATACAAAGTGTACTTACTGATTTTGAAAAGATCATGAGTTCTGACTCTTTTGCAAACCCGGTCAACGGCTATGCTAAATACATTGAAGTAGGCTCATTCGTTGACTATTTAATTATTCAGGAATTGAGTAAAAATGCCGATGCATATAGAATAAGTTCCTATTTGTATAAAGATAATACGAGCGACGGAGGATTAATACACATGGGTCCCGTTTGGG
>JABDFG010000051.1:0-114 GCA_013286655.1 Bacteroidota bacterium | reverse complement strand
TCTATGTAATTATCGAGACTATTGATACTTAAAATACCTTGACGCAATTCTTTCCAACGGCAGGAAAGCGCGTTAACAAAATTGCTGTCCTGCAATTTCAACTATGCGATACCA
>JABDFG010000050.1 GCA_013286655.1 Bacteroidota bacterium | reverse complement strand
GCAGACTTTAATTCTGTTTTATTAACAGACATAAACCTGGTATTACAAAGCGATATGCTTGTCAAAGTCGATTCCATGTCGATGGCCAATAGCCTGGAGGTAAGGGTACCTTTCCTGGATTTTAATATTGTTGACTTTGCTTTTTCATTACCTTCCGATTATAAAATCAGTAACAAAGGAAGAAAGCTGATCCTAAAAGACACCTTTCGCTCACTGCTGCCGGAAGCAATAGTCAGCAGAGCCAAGCATGGATTCGAAGTCCCCTTATTAAAATGGCTCCGGACAGATTTAAAAACCATGATAACGGAAGACCTGCTCAGTAAAGAATTTATCGAAGAACAGGGGTTGTTCAATCACTCGGCCATAAAACAGTTGCTCGAACAATTATTTTCGGCAAATCCGGATGAGGCTACAGCAAGAATCTGGGGCTTGATCGTCTTTCAGTATTGGTGGAAAAAATACATGTGTTAATGCCCAGGATCCTACGTATTATTAATCGATTTAACCTCGGTGGACCCACTTATAATGTTGGTTATCTGACAAAATACCTTGCACCCGGGTTTGAAACATGTCTGGTTGGAGGAATGAAAGATCCAACAGAGGCCGGTTCTGATCATATTTTAAAAAACCTGGGAATCGAGCCGATCATTATTCCATCCATGAAACGTTCCATCAATCCTTTCGACGACTATGAAGCTTACCGTCAGCTGAAAAAAGTAATAAAAAATTTCAAGCCGGACATTGTACACACGCATGCTGCGAAGGCCGGCACTCTTGGCCGCCTGGCCGCATTCTCCTGTAAGGTTCCGGTAATTGTACACACCTTCCATGGACACGTTTTTCATAGCTATTTTGGTTTCGCAAAAACCACTGTTTTCAAAACCATTGAACGTGAATTGGGCAAACGCAGTACGGCCATTATAGCTATAAGTGAAAAACAAAAAGAGGAGCTTTCCGATATTCACCATATTGTGCCCGCTGACAAAATAAAGGTAATACCCTTGGGATTTGACCTCGACCGGTTCCAGGAGAATAAGGAACAAAAACGAAAATCCTTCCGGGAACACTATCATCTCAACGAAAATGAAATTGCAGTTGGAATAATCGGCAGGCTCGTTCCAGTGAAAAATCACCTTCTTTTTTTGAATGCGATCCAATTTGCATTAAAAAACAGCTCAAAAAAAGTAAGGGCATTTATTATTGGTGACGGAGAAGAAAAAGAAAAAATAATTGCTCAGACGGAGCATCTTCAGTTACAATCAAGTGTAACATTTACATCCTGGATAAAGGAAGCTGATTGGGCACTTTCCGGATTGGATATTCTCTGCCTCAGTTCATTTAACGAAGGAACCCCCGTGAGCTTAATAGAGGCTCAGGCGGCAAATAAACCGATTGTTACAACAGCGGTAGGTGGAATCGAAGACATCGTTCTGAAAAACAAAACAGCTCTTCTTTCCGGCATACATGATAACCAGGCTTTTTATGAAAACCTGTTGCGTCTGATAGAAAATCAGGAGTTGCGCCAAAGCCTAAGCCTCGATGGTTGGAACTTCGTAAAGGAAAAATTTCATTATACACGTCTGGTAAATGACACTAAAAAACTTTACTATGAACTGCTAAGATAGGTTTACCGTTTTTTTAAGTACTTTTGCTGTCATTTTAGTCAATTTCAACGTTTTTACTTTCAGGCATGAAAAAAATACTCTGTTTTTTAATCGCTGTTATTGCGTTGACAGGCTGCAGGATTCTTAATCCCAGTGTGATGCTCAAGACCCCCAAGGGCTATCAATACGCCGAAATGAAGGATTCAATGGCAAATCTGGAATATACCATATCATCGAATGACATTATAGAATTCAGGTTATATTCCAATGACGGTTTTAAACTGACCGATGTTACCAGCAGTACGACGACCACAAGTATGTCCGGACAAAATTTAAATCAAAATGTTCTGCAATACTCCATGGATATTGATGGTTATGTAAAACTACCGGTGCTGGGACGTACCCTGTTAAAAGGCTTAACCGTACGCCAGGCTGAAAAAATACTGGAGGAAAAATACAGCTTATATTACATAAAACCTTTTATAATGCTGAAAGTAACCAGCAGGCGGGTTATTATTTTCCCCGGAACATTTGGTGCAAGTAAGGTAATTCCCTTAGAGCATAACAATACGACTCTTTTTGAAGCATTGGCTTTGGCCGGAGGACTCTCAATTGACGGAAAAGCGTACGAAATAAAGCTCATCAGAAGGACTTCGGACAAGCCACAGGTTTATCACATTGACCTTTCAACAATTAATGGCTTGAAACAAGGCAATATTGTATTGCAGGCCAATGATATTATTTACGTTGAAAACCGACTACGAGTAGCATCCAGCATCGTAAATGAACTAGCCCCTATTTTCAGCGTCCTTTCTTCCATTCTTTTGATATATGAGCTGGAGGTATATTATAAATAAACAAAAGCTCTGCGAATTAGAAATAGCATGCCAAGATGTTTCAAGACGTAACTAATTCACAACAAAATTTAGAACAGTATAAGGAACGCTTAGAAAAAATCAGTTCCGAGTTTGAGCTAGGCCTGTTTATCCACATACTGGTAAAAAGCATACTTTGGATTGTTCTCTTTTTATGCGTCGCTGTTTTTCTCTGTTATATTGATTTACGGTATACTCAGCCGGTATATGAGGCCTCCACTATTTTGCAGTTGCGTTCAGATAATACACCCAATAAAATACTCAATATACAATCCTTTGCTGCCGCCGACGAGAACAACAATTCCGTTTCTGAAGCAATTGAATACCTGAAGTCCCGTGACTTTATAAAAAGATCTCTTTCAAAACTTCCTCTGCAAATAGAATACTACAACGAAGGCACTTTTAAATCCATGGAGTCTTATACCAGCACTCCCTATACAGTTGAACTATCGAACAATCAACCACAGGTTCAGGGATTGAAGATTTATACCGAATTCCATGACAAGACTTCCGGTCAGATCTCGTTCACTTTAAATGAGGTCAATCACATTTATCCTTTCAAAAATCAGGAATGGACCGCTACTCCTTATTTGACATTCAAGGTCAACATGAAGGATTATAATGCCATTGTTGACAAAGAAAGTCTTGTCAAAAAAACACCTTTCTTTTTTACAATCAACTCCATCCAGGATCTTGTCAATAATTACAAAAGCAACGTCCAGGTAAAACTTTTAAGCGATGCCGCAAAGACCATAAAAATATCCTTCAGTGATAACAATCCGGTAAAAGCCACTGACATTGTGAATTGTCTTGCAGCTGAATTCAAAGAGTCGGATGTTGAGCGAAAAAGCGAAAGTGCAAAAAAGATTATCAGCTTTATTGACAACCAGCTGGACACCTCTTATATAAAATTACGGGATGCGGAAACCTCCTTACAGGAATTCAAAAAAAACCATCCTGTTCAGGACAATGACATTATTTCTGCCGCGAAAGCAAACCGCGTTAATTCTCTGGAGGACAAAGTGGTATCCAACCAAATCCAGGTCGAGCTGCTGGAAAACGTCATTAAAAAAATTGAAAGCTCAAAGTCCATTGATGCTTATAACCTGTTATCCGTTTTAGTTGGTACGGAATACGATGCCGCTATACGTGCTCCTATAGAAAGTTTAGAAAAATTACTGGAAAAAAAAGAAGAAATGCTGTATGATGTAACTCCGAGCAGTGGATCTATAAAAAACATTGATTACCTGATCGAGATCCAGAAAAAACTTCTGACCGAAACAATACGGGTACTGGAACAAACCATCAAAGACAAAGTCGGCAACCTGGAATCAAAAACAGATGAAATAAGAACAAATTTTTACAAATTACCGGAAAGTGAGCTGGAGTATCTTAAGTTGCAGCGACTTTATAACATTCATGAAAAATATTATACGCTTTTACTTGAAAAGAAAACGGAATATGCCATATCCAAAGAAGGAAATGTATCTCAAAACATTACGCTGGAGGAAGCCGTTGTTCCAAAAACACCCGTGTCCCCCGACAAAACGATTGCCATCAGTGTTTCGATCGCATTGGGATTATTTGCCAGCCTGCTACTTGTTCTGGTGCGCTACCTATTGCATAATGAGTTAAATTCCTTACACGAAATCACAAAACAAACGAACAGTTCCATAGCTACTCTTGGAATAATTCCGAAATACAAAAAAGACATTCCAGTATCTCAACTGCTGGTCGACAAAAATCCAAAATCACTGATAGCGGAGGCATTCCGGTCTGTCAGAGCCAATCTGCAGTTTATCTCCAATGAACCGGGACCTAAAATAATGGCGGTTACTTCCACTATTTCCGGTGAAGGAAAAACATTTGTCGCTATTAACCTGGCAGGTATTATCGCCTACTCCGGCAAAAAAGTCATTATCCTGGATCTGGATATGCGTAAGCCTAAAATCCACCTTGGATTTAACGTACAAAACATTAAGGGAATGAGTACGATGCTGATTGGAAAAGATAGTCCACTGGATTGTATTCAGCACAGTTCACTTGAAAACCTCGATTTTATTACGGCGGGACCAATTCCTCCGAATCCTTCTGAACTTATCATTAGTAATCGCATGGATGAAGTATTGGACAGTCTCAAAGAAACCTATGACATGATCATCATTGATAACCCTCCGATCGGGCTGGTAACGGATGGCATCTCTATGATACAGAGAGCAGACTATCCGATTTACATTTTCCGGGCGGAATATTCCAAACGAAATTTTATACAAAATCTGGACAGACTTTACAACGAAAATAAAATCAAACGGCTATCCATCATTCTGAACGGTGTGGAAGTCCAGGGAAACCGATATGGCTATTATAACTATGGCTACGGTTATGGTTACGGTTATGGTTACGGTTATGGTTATGGTTATGGTTATTATGATGATCAGCATAAACAAGCCGAAGTATCTTTGTTCAAACGCATGTTGAATCGTTTAAAAAAAGGATAAGAACCTGTTTGATTTTATATTATAAATTTGCTTATGGAATTTATTAAAACTCCCCTGGAGGGAGTATGGATCATTCAACCAAAAATTTTTGAAGATAACCGTGGATATTTTTATGAATCCTATAACCAGGTGCTCTTCCGTGACAACTTACCACCGGTAACTTTTCTGCAGGATAACCAGTCTCAATCTAAAAAAAATGTTCTGCGCGGTCTGCATTTTCAAATTCAGCCTTTCGCTCAGGTAAAACTTGTCAGAGTCCTGAAAGGTTCCGTATGCGATGTCGTAGTTGACTTACGGCAAAACTCAAAAACTTACGGAAAGCATTTCAAAATCGAGCTAAGTGAACAGAACCATACCATGTTATGGGTTCCGGAAGGTTTTGCACATGGCTTTGTGGCATTGCAGGATGACACCGTTTTCGTATATAAATGTTCTAACCTGTATCATAAGCTTAGCGAACGTTGTCTTTTATGGAATGACCCCGATCTGGGCATTGATTGGGGAATAGACAAGCCGATTATTTCTGAAAAAGATCTTCAGGGTGCTCCTTTTAAAGATCTGGCAAGCTTGCTTTAGGCCCTCGATTTTGTTATCTTCGCGCTCCTACTTATTGTAATTTCTCAATGGAAAGTACCCAGATATTTGCTTATGGAATATTTTTTGTTATCGCGGTCATCTTTTCAATTATGCTGAATGGTTTACTATTAAAGTTTTCCAAAACACTTGGCATACGAAATTTGAATGATTCCATTATCAGGTGGAGTGAACAATCGAAACCTTCACTTGGAGGAATTTCGTTTTATGTTATCTTTCTTTTAAGTATCACGAGTTATTCTTTTATTTTTGGCAATTCCTTCATTTTAGCCAACAATCAGTTTCTGGGCATTGTGGTATCCTGCACCATTGCCTTTTTAATGGGACTTGCGGATGACGCTTATAATACCAAACCATTTTTAAAATTTTTTGTTCAGGTTTTATGTGCTATTATTTTGATCATTTCGGGGATCTTTATACGTATTTTTCCCTGGAGTTGGGCTAATTACCTCTTTACCATATTCTGGGTAGTTGGAATGATGAACTCCATAAATATGTTAGACAACATGGACGCCATTACTACCAGCATTTCGATTACCATACTGCTTGCTGCGTTGCTGATTATTTTTATAGATCATGGTTTCACCACCAATATCCATGTAATATTATTACTAGGTGTCATGGGAGCTTTAACAGGTTTTTTATATTACAATTGGTATCCTTCTAAATTATTCATGGGTGATACCGGCAGTCAATTTCTCGGAGTATTCCTGTCAGCCATCGGAATTCTTTATTTCTGGAATTCTGCCGACTCAAATGGACAGCTTGTTCAATCTAAACAATTTTTTGTAAGTATACTGACATTCATAATTCCCATTTGTGATACGACTACCGTTGTCATCAATCGTATTTCCCGCAGACAATCACCTTTCATTGGCGGAAAGGATCACACCACACATCATTTATCCTACCTGGGCCTGTCCGACCGCCAGGTTTCACTTGTTTTTGCAGGACTCTCCTTTCTCTCGATGCTATGTACCGTTTTTATTATCTATTACATCAGAGATTGGGGATATCTCCACATGATCATTTTTGGAATTTATTTTCTTTTGATTTTTGGACTGCTTTTTTACATTTCCAAAACAACAAGGTCTAAACTAAATGACACCAAATAGTTTCCTGAATAAATCAAAAAAATTCATCCTGGCAATCAGCTGTTTCATTCTTCTTTTCATTCTGTTTCAATTATTGAATTTTTCTTCAACCGGCACGGATGAGAAAAGCCAGAAAGATTATTTCAATGGCCGTTTTAAAACAGGCGGAATAAACCTGCCGAAAGACCTTAATTTCGCCGGTGAAAAAGTACCTTTAAATGATTTTAATATTCAGGAAAGTCTTGACCGGGAGCTATTGATTAACACCTATTCACCATCTCAAACGCTTTTATTGTACAAACGCGCAAATCGCTGGTTCCCCGTAATTGAGCCTCTTCTGAAAAAATATGGAATACCCGATGATTTTAAATACATTGCAGTTATTGAAAGTGGATTGACAAATAGCGTATCTCCCGCGGGTGCAACGGGTTATTGGCAGATGGTTGATGAAACAGCCAAATCATATGGACTCATCGTTGATGAGGAGATAGACGAGCGTTACAATATGGAAAAATCTACCGAGGCTGCTTGTAAATATTTCCGGGAGGCTTATGAAAAATTCAGGAATTGGACCCTTGCGGCTGCGTCCTACAATATCGGCGTTACTGGTTTGGAAACTCAGCTAAGTAAACAAAGGACAACTACTTATTACGATTTATTCCTGAACGAAGAAACGGGGAGGTATCTTTTTCGGATCCTCGCCATAAAAGATGTTTTGTCAAGACCATCAGCATATGGTTATATTCTTGGCAAAAAAGACCTCTATCCTCCTATCCCTACAAAAAAAATACAGATTGATTCTTCCATCGGTAATCTTTCGGAATTTGCTTTAGCGAGAGGCTTTAACTATAAAATTCTTAAACTGCTGAATCCCTGGCTTCTCAGTTCTTACTTAAACAATACCGAAAGAAAAACGTTCTACATTCATTTACCTGCACAAGGCGTCAATATTTTTGCATGGGAGGAGTTCTCTTCAGAGAAAGATACTATTCGGACAGATTCAATACATTCCCATGAAAACTAAAACTCCGGTTGAGAATCAGCTCGAAGTATTGGAAGTTACTGGCGCCCGGGTACACAACTTAAAAAACATTGACGTAACGATACCGCGGAACAAACTCGTGGTCATTACAGGATTAAGTGGAAGCGGCAAATCCTCCCTTGCCTTTGATACCATCTATGCAGAAGGCCAGCGCAGGTATATTGAAACATTCGCATCTTATGCACGGCAGTTTTTAGGCAACCTGGAAAGACCGGATGTGGATAAAATCACTGGCCTTAGTCCCGTGATTTCAATTGAACAAAAAACCGTCAATAAAAACCCAAGATCTACAGTGGGTACCATTACTGAAATTTATGACTTTCTGCGATTGCTATATGCCCGTACCGCCGACGCTTTTTCGTATGTTACCGGGAAGAAAATGGTCCGTTATTCGGACGATCAGATCATTCACTTGATTACAGAAAAGTACAATGCACAAAAAATATTTATTTTAGCTCCGGTTATAAAGGGCAGAAAGGGACATTACAGGGAATTATTTGAGCAAATACGAAAGCAAGGATTTCTGCGTGTCCGGATTGACGGAGAGGTCCGGGAGATGACAGCCCGTATGCAAGTAGATCGTTACAAAATTCATGATATTGAAATCGTTGTTGACCGGATAGATGTAAAACCAGATAATCGTCAACGCATATCCGAATCCGTTCAGTTGGCAATGAAACAAGGCAAAGGGATCATTATGATACTGCCTTTTGATCCCGAAAAGATCGGTAATGAATATGGAGAAACACAGCATTTCAGTCGTTTTTTAATGTGTCCTGTGTCAGGAGTTTCCTACGATGAGCCACAGCCTAATTTATTCTCTTTTAATTCGCCTTACGGAGCATGTCCTCATTGTAACGGATTAGGGGTGGTTTCACAAATTGATATTAATAAAATAATTCCGGACAAAAAATTGAGTATTCGGAAAGGAGCCATACTTCCGATCGGAAGCTATAAAAACAACTGGATTTTCAGTCAATTGGAAGCCATTGCCGATAAATACAATTTCACGCTGGAAACACCTGTGGAACAAATTTCAGAAGATGCTTTTAACACCATTTTATTCGGTTCAGAAGAAGTTTTTAAGGTCAGAGCGCATGCGGACAGCGATGCAACAAGTTATTCCCTGAGCTTCGAAGGCATTTCCAATTTTCTTGCGCGTCAGCAGGAAGATGAACAACTGTCGCCCTCTATGGAAAAGTGGCTCCAGGGTTTTATGAATCCGGTAGTTTGTCCAAAATGCAACGGCACCCGGCTAAAAAAAGAAGCTCTTTATTTTAAAGTTGCCGGCAAAAACATTGCTGAATTATCCGAAATGAGTATTGACCATCTTCAAAACTGGTTTAATACGATCGAAGAACACATCAGTGAAAAGAACAGAAAAATTGCACAGGAAATAATAAAAGAAATCCGTTCGCGGCTTTCCTTTCTGCTGGACGTAGGCCTGGATTATCTTTCTATTGGACGAAGCTCCCGCAGCTTATCGGGCGGGGAAGCACAACGCATTCGCCTGGCAACCCAGATCGGATCCCAGCTTGTCGGTGTTTTATATATCCTGGACGAGCCCAGCATAGGCCTGCATCAACGGGACAACAATCGTTTGATCCAGGCGCTAAAAACCCTGAGGGACAACGGCAATTCTGTCATTGTTGTTGAACACGACAAGGATATGATCCTTGCAGCGGACTATGTTATCGACATGGGACCTAAGGCAGGCATTCATGGCGGACATATTGTAGCTCAGGGAACTCCACAGGAACTTGTATCATTTAAAACGCTTACATCCGAATACATAACAAATAAAAAAACAATTCCGGTTCCGGCTTCCCGCAGAAAAGGAAATGGAAAAACACTGATGTTACAATCTGCAAGCGGTCATAACTTGAAAAACATAAGCGTTGAATTTCCATTGGGTAAATTTATTTGCGTCACCGGCGTATCAGGCAGCGGAAAATCATCCCTCATCAATGAAACCCTGTTTCCACTTTTGAACAATTATTTTTACAGGTCTAACCGGAAAGTTCTTCCCTATAAAAATATCCGGGGGATGGATCAGCTCGATAAGGTAATTGACATTGACCAGAGCCCCATCGGCAGAACTCCACGATCCAACCCGGCGACCTATACAAACGTATTTTCTGACATCCGCACTTTATTTGCGGAGACGCCCGAAGCTAAAATACGAGGTTACAAGCCTGGACGGTTTTCGTTCAATGTTAAAGGGGGACGTTGCGAAACCTGCAGGGGCGGAGGAGTCCGTACGATTGAAATGAACTTTCTTCCGGATGTATATGTTAACTGTGAGACCTGTAATGGAAAACGCTATAACCGGGAAACACTTGAAATACGTTATAAAGGCAAATCCATAAATGATGTGCTGAATATGACCATCGGACAGGCCGTTGATTTTTTCGAAAACATACCCGGTATCCTTCAAAAAATAAGAACGCTTCACGATGTAGGACTTGGATATCTGACGCTGGGCCAGCAAAGCACCACCTTATCGGGTGGCGAGGCGCAACGCGTAAAACTAGCTACAGAACTATCCAAACGCGATACCGGAAATACTTTTTACATTCTGGATGAGCCCACTACAGGCTTGCACTTTGAGGACATCCGCATTCTGCTGGAAGTATTAAACAAACTGGTCGAACATGGAAATACGGTTCTCGTTATCGAACACAATATGGATATCATTAAGGTGGCGGACCATATTATTGATCTTGGTCTTGAAGGAGGAAAAGGAGGAGGCTCTGTTATATGCGAAGGCACTCCTGAACAAATAATAAAAAATAAACAAAGTTTTACTGCTCAATACCTAAAAAAAGAACTATGAACAACGCTAACGAAGAAGAAAAAATCCGGAAAGCATTCGCTGACAAAACCTGGCAAGAAGTGAAAGCCGCCGATTCCTGGCAGATCTTCAAGATCATGGCAGAATTTGTAGACGGATTTGAGAAAATGAGCAAGATAGGACCCTGCGTATCCGTATTCGGATCAGCACGCACCAAACCAGAAAATGAATATTACAAACTTGCAGAAGAGATCGCATTCAAACTAACCCGGGAAGGTTATGGTGTTATTACAGGTGGAGGACCGGGCATTATGGAAGCTGCCAACCGGGGAGCAAAAGCCGGAGGAGGAAAATCTGTAGGTCTCAATATTTTGCTTCCATTCGAACAATCATCTAATGTCTTTATTGACAAAGATAAAATCATAGATTTTGATTACTTTTTTGTGCGTAAAACCATTTTTCTGAGATATTCTCAGGGTTTTATCGCATTACCCGGAGGGTTTGGAACACTGGATGAATTATTCGAAGCTTTAACCCTCGTACAAACGAACAAAATAGCTCATTTCCCGATCGTCCTTGCTGGAAAAAAATATTGGACGGGTTTATTGGAATGGGTAAAATCAACCATGTTGCTGGAAGAACATAATATCAGTGTAGAAGATCTTGACCTTTTTAAGGTGGTTGACAATGCGGACGAAGCAGTAAAAGTGATTGTCGATTTTTATTCTCAATACTTGCTTAAGCCGAATTTTTAGAAACCTCCAGGCATCTACTGTGTATTTAGCAATTCTTCCTTATTAACAAAACCGTGTTGGTAATTTACAAACAACGTCGGTAGTGTACGATCCAATTTAAAATAGTTTTGTAGCTATATGGACTTTACACTCACCAGTTTGTATGTCAATAGACAATGAATAGTAAAAAAATAGTACTTGGATTAATTACGCTTTTCATTTGCAAAACGGGATTTGCACAGTCGACATCCGATAAACTTCCTTCTATTAGTATTGGAACAGGTGTTCTGACCTATTATGGCAATGTTGGCCAAAGTGACGCGTTAAGTTCCTTTAGCAAGATCAGGGCAGGCTTCCAGCTCTCTCTGGAAGAGCGATTAGGAAAAGTTTTCAGCCTTAGGGCAACGGGGCTATTTGGGAAACTGGCAGAAAGCGAACGTTCTATAACAAATAATCTAAACTTTGAATCCCCCATTCAACAAGGCGATTTAAGCCTGATCTTTCGAACCGACGAGCTATTTCCGAATGCAAATTTTACGCCATTCATTGGCACAGGTGTCGGATACCTTGGATTTAACCCATATGGCGATTTAAGAGCTGCGGATGGGGAAAAATACTATTACTGGTCGGATGGAAGCATTATGAACGCGCCCCAAGGTTCCGCTAATGCAAAACCTCTGCAAAGGGATTATGTTTATGAAACAAAATTAGACAGTACGGGAAAATATGCGCATACTTCCCTGATCATTCCCATAACAGTCGGCTTCAATTTAAAAATCCTGGACAATTTTTCTGCAGCGATTGGCGCCACCTATTTCCTCACCTTTACCAATGCGATTGACAATGTTAACGCCGGAAAAAAGGATGCCTATTTATATACGAATGTTTCTTTAACCTATAAATTCGGACACGCCGATAAAACAGCCGATAACAAAGGCCCTGAAAACAAACGTTATGCAAAAGTTAATTTTGCTGCTATTGATAATGGAGACAGTGATGGAGATGGGGTAAAAGACAGCAAGGACAAATGTCCGGGAACACCCAAAAGCGTGAAAGTTGATGCGGATGGCTGTCCCCTGGATAGTGATGGAGATGGTATTCCGGATTACCTGGACAAAGAACCTAATTCCAAAAAAGGTGCAGTGGTGGATGCAAACGGCATAACACAAACAGATGAAATGTTAGCTAAAAAACAAGCTGAATGGGATGCTGGGGCTGCTGAAAGAAGCCAGGCCTTCAACGCGAATCCCTCACAAACGACCATTCAACAAATTGAACAGAAAGCAATTGAGAATAAAAAAGAAAATGGAAATTCAAAAAGCTTGCCTGCCGAATTTCAGAGCGCCGATTATAATAAGGACGGATTCATTCAGGTAGGAGAAATAAATCAGACCATTGATGGATTTTTTTCGGGGGAGAACGACTTTACGGTAGAAAAAATTAACCGCCTAATAGACTTCTTCTTTGAACAGTAACCAACTAACTACGATATGATCCGCTATGCTATCTTTCTTCTAAACATGCTTGGTTTTTTTATCTACCAACTGTTTTTTACAAGTGGCGTCACCGTTAGTCAATCGGTCCCGACAGATATGATGCCCGGTAATGATTATACAGTTGAACTAACCATTAATAAAGGTAATATTGGCGGTTTTGCCAAACTGCAGCAGGAACTCCCGCAAGGTTGTACAGCAACTCCGGTAGAAAGTAAAAGTGCTTCTTTTTCCATGAGCGGGAATGCCGTAAAATTTATATGGACTTCTTTGCCTTCGGATGCGGAGTTTAAAATCTCCTATAAAATCTCTGTTTCCGGTAAAGCCACCCTTGGTCCAAACATATTGTCGGGTAAGTTTTTTTATGTAACGGATAATGTCAAACAATCCGTTGATATTCCGGAAAGCAATTTCAATATCGGGGGAGAAGCTACCACAACTGCAGCAGATTCCACGAAAAGTCGTCCGGCGGATCTGCACAAAAGCGACACGGCTATTGCTGCGGTGACTTCGACCAACACGGATACTACGAAAGTAGCTCTTCAGCCCACACTTCCTGTGCCGGATCAAAATGCTCCACCAGCATCTTCCGGTAAAGTCGGAGATTTAATAAATGGTTCCAGGAAAATAACTGCTAATGGATCAAAGGATTATACCGTCGAAGTTTCGATAGTTCGAGGGAATGTAACAGGTTTTGCAAAGTTACAGGAAAACTTACCTCCCGGATTTTCTGCTTCAGCTTTACAAAATAATGGAGCTTCTTTCAGCTTTACTGATCAAAAGGTAAAAATGGTATGGATTAATCTTCCCTTGGAAACAGAAGTAAAGATTTCCTATAAAGTTACCGGGCCAGCAGCTAATCTTTCCATTGATGGGGTTTTCTCTTATATTGAGAATGACGAAACCAAAAAATACATATTATCCGCAGCGAATACAAAATTTGAAACAAAACCAGAACCAGAAGCAGTTTCAGAAAATAAAACGGATGCGGCAACTATCGGCCAAACGAATACCTCTGCAAACAATAGCAATTTAATAACGCCTATGGTACCTTCCCCACAAACCGCTGTAAACTTTAAAGTGCAGGTCTGCGCTTTAAAGCAAACGCCGGTGAGTGTCTCTTATTTTTCCACCCGTTATGGGCTGAACGTCGGGCAGGAATTACACGAAGGATGGACGAAATATACGGTAGTCGATGGTTTTAAGGAATACAAACCGGCAAGGGATTACCGCGAAAAGGTTCGTACAAAAGGCGTAATAAACCCTTTTGTAACTGCCTATAATTCGGGAAAACGAATCACTGTGCAGGAAGCCTTAATGATTACCAGTCAAAAATGGTATCCATAATAATCAGTTAACTGGATTTTACTAAATTTGTCTCTATGGGCAAATCCATCTTTACCGTTATTTTGTGCTTTTGGGTAAGTTCTTTGCTCTATTCTCAGGCAGTTTCATTGATGCCTGCCCCTTCCCGTGATACGACTGCATTGAAAACACCTGCAGCTAAAGCTGAACCGGAAAAAAAAGACAGGGAGGAACCAATGGGCTCTTCTGTGCTAAAACCTATTATAGGATTTGGTGCGGGTATGCTTTCATTCAGTGGTGAAATTAATTCCAAATCATTCATGCAAAATCCGTCTGTCAGCCGCATTGGGTATGATTTTACAGTATCTCAAAAACTCAACAGTTTTCTGCAGTTCAATTTTTATGCTTTATACGGCAAACTGGGTGTTGCACAGGATGAAAACGCTCCAGCGCGAAATGCCAACTTTGAATCCCAGATTTTCCTGGGAGGCATTAACCTTCAGTACAATTTTGACCAGTTGCTGCCTAAAAACCGGAACATAGAACCTTTCATCCTAAGTGGAATTGAAAGTTTCAGCTTCGATTCCAAAACTGACTTATATGACAAAAACGGCAACAAATACTATTACTGGACAGATGGTTCCGTAAAAAATATGCCTCAAAATAGTCCCAACGCAGCAAATGCAGTTACCCTGGTACGTAATTATACCTACGAAACCGATCTCCGTCAATTGGACCAATATGGTTTCGGAAAATACAGCATGAATTCCTTTGCCATACCTGTTGGTATCGGTGCAAATTTCCATCTCAGTGAGCGTGTGGATCTTAATATTGCCACTACTATGCATTTCACACTCACCGATTACATTGATGGCCTGGGTGGAAGAAAAGACAAGTTCATGATGACTGGTTTTTCCCTGCATTGGGATCTCCTGGGCCCAAAACGCCCGATAGATACGCTTGATGTCCATTGGTTTGATAACGTTGATTTTGCAGCCCTGGAGTCCGCTGATAGTGACGGAGACGGAGTTCGTGATACGGCAGATCTTTGTCCGGGCACTCCTCCGGGAGCTTCCGTTAATGCTCAAGGCTGTCCTACAGATGGTGACGGCGACGGAGTACCTGATTATGCAGATAAGGAATTGAACAGCAAACCGAATGCTGTTGTTGATGCGAACGGAGTAACACTATCTGATTCTATTGTCAGACAACGTTACCGGCAATTCAGTGATACAGCCAACCAGAATGCCGAAATCATTGCTAAATTTCATGGGCCCTATGATCTGAATGGCGAGGGACAAATTATTCACAACACTCCCGCTATGGCAAAAACAGCAAATGGCGAATTCATTCCACAAGAATACCTGATTTTGATAGGAGTGTTCAAATCAGGTTTACCGAACACGACAATGACTAAATTCCTCAGTATCCGTGACGTAGAAACAACTCCCCTTCCAGACTCTTCCATCGCCTATACGGTGGGGCATTATACAAATTTTGCAGATGCCCAGAGCCGCAAGCGGACCTCTGTTAAAGAAGGTATGAAAGATGCAAAAATTGTCTATAAAAAGGACGGACAATTTGTGGAAGCTACCAGTGATATTATTGCAGAACTTTCCGAAAAAGACAAAAAAACCCAAGCTTTGACAAAAGGAGCAACGAAACTAAACAAAGGAAGCAATAAATACGCTCCGGAAGGGATCGACAAAGATGATTCTTTACTGGTAGCGAATACCAAAGGCGTTGTTTTCCGGATCCAACTGGGTGCTTACAAACAAAGGATTTCTAAAGCCGTATTTGGTAATGTTCCGGACTTAATCGAAATACGCACAAAAGATGGATTATACAAATACATGACAGGCTCTTATGCGTCTTTTAATGATGCTGCAAAAAACAAAGTTGACTTGAGTAGTACATATCCCCGCGCATTCATTGCTGCTTACAAGGATGGCAAACGGGTAGCTTTATCCTCCGTAGGAGCAACCCCTGCAGCCGGTAAAAAAAGCATAAAAGAAAATATTAATGCACCTGAAAAACCCGCTAACTCCATTAATAAAAAGTCCCTTGTTTTTAAAGTACAAATTGGTGTCTATAAGAATGAGCCACCTGCAGACGAACAAGCGAAATATAAAACTCTTAAAGAAACTGTTCAACAGGAAAGTACGTCTACGGGTCTCATTCGTTTTACAGTAGGAAACACCAATGATTATAAAGAAGCCATGTCATTAAAAAATAAAATGAAACAGCGGGGATTAGGAGATGCCTTTGTCATTGCTTTTTATAACGGACAGTACATCACTATCCAGGAAGCCCTTGAACTATCGAAATAGTTTACATCTTCTTTCTTATTTCAGGTATACCTTTCTTACAAAATAATCACTGGCAGTAGTAACTTTTACCAGGTATATACCCGGAGTTAATTTATCCGGAAAATTCAATCGAATCAGATTTTGCCCTGCTGTAAAATTCTGTTGGGAAAGCAGCTGTCCCAATAGAGTATACATTTCTATCCCTCCCCCATTCATCTCACTAAAATTAAGATGAACCAACACTCCGGTGTTGTCAAGGGTAACGATTGAAACAGCAGCATTACCATTTAAATTATGAATTCCGGTAGGTGGCGATACTCTTATTATTAGCTGTGTTGTATCTGCACTGCAGGTGCCATTAGCAGCCACTAATCTGACAGTATCAATACCTGGTAAAGCGTAGCTATGCGTTCCCGTTACCTGATTGGAAGAATAACCATCACCATAACTCCAGCTATAGGAACTGGCATTCACAGATGTATTGATAAATACAATGGTATCGCCAACCGGAATGGTTGTAAGGCTGGTTGTAAAAGCCGCAATAGCAGGCAAGGGATCAATAAGTGTAAATGACTGTTCAAATTGATCCGCACAGCCCGTTGGAGTAGAAATGTCGACCAGGTATTGCCCTGCTGAGAGCATCTCCAAAGTATCCGCGGTATTCTCCGTAATCGCTCGCAACACTTTCCCACTGCTATCTTTCCAGGAATAGGTCCAGGGTCCTGTGCCTCCCGGAGGAGTTGCAATTAACATTCCATCATTCGCTTTCGAACAGGAAGGATTCAGCGCAAGTGTTGTTATAGTTATAGGAACAGAGAAATGAAGAACAAACCTGGCTGTATTGGTCGTATCATTAATGCTGAAAGTATAGCTATTGGTACTGTTCAGGTCTGTCAAGGTCCCTGTTAATTTATCCTCCAGGATAATACAAGAACCGGAAATATCGCTGAGATCTGGGGCAGTAAGTGTATAAACACCCGAAACTCCCACCGTAGCTCTCACCAGAATATCAAATTTTTGAGTTAAATCAGACATTTTATTGACAACTAAATTTTTTCCATCGAAAGAATAAGAAGTTACAGTAGGCGCAGAAGGCTCAAAAGGAGCAAGCGCCAGTGCGTCTTCATTTACATTGTAATTATTACTGGTTCCCGGAGAAAATGCTACCAACATGGAACTGACAAAAGGACTAGCCGTACCTGAAATGGTCATTCTCATTTTTTTAAACATTCCCGCACTCATTTTCAGGAAATTACCATCCGCACTGTTCGCTTTATGATTCTCATTAAACGTAAGAGATGAGCCGGAAGTCGCCTGAATAAAAAAGGCCTGTCCATTCGCAATCGTCCCGCTGGTCCGGCCTCCTGAACTACTTCCAAGAGCTCCATCCCAGGTATCAAACGCTCCCTGAGTTTCATCATAAACATAATAAAAATTGGTAATTTTTGTACTGTTCGTGGAAAAGAAGCCGCTAAATAAAAGCGGGGCAGGATAGGGATTAGCCATAAAATTATAAGTACCTGTCCCACTTGAAGTAATCGGAGGAGATTGAGTTCCGCTGATAATTGGACCTGTAGAAAGGAGGGTAATTTCGGGACTCATCACTTTTCCGGGAGAAGTATTACCAACATACACCATTAATCCACCACCACTTAAAGCATCAGCAGATATTGGATTGGACGTATTACTGGCAGGTACGTAAGCTTTGGTCACGGAATTATAAGTATAGATAGAAACAAAACTGTTACTCGGATCAGTTGAACCAGTGAACCCACTGGTAGCTATTTGAGAGGTCCAGTCCGCAATTGTTTTAGTTCCTGAAATTGGCCACCCCAAAGATCTCCAGTCGGTATATCCATTTATATGGCGCTGGTAATTCACATTACCCGTAAAAGTTCCTGCACTCAGATCACCCACTTGTGCAGTGCCACCTCCTGTAAAAGTATTTCCGTTTAACGTTGAGGTAGACAACAAAGTGAACGTTTGTCCATTCGTAGTGAAGGTGGCATTGTTCAGAACATTAATTTGATTAATGAGGCTTACCGTATTGGTCAGCTGGACCGTATGTGCGGAGCCACCCACATTCATATTGAAAAAGGTAACCGTACTGGTTCCACCAATGGATTGTGTAAGAGATCCATTAAAACTGACCAATCCTGTCCCACATGTGAATGTACCGGTTAAATTGAAATCTTCTCCTATAGAAAGCGTACCGGTTGTAAAACTCAGAGCCCCCGAACCAGTCAGACTACCTGTCAGATTAATAGTTGACGTAGTCGCACTCAGTGTAACCGCTCCCACACCATTACTAAGTACCAGGTTACCTGTTACCACCAGTGGTGAAGCCGACAATGTTTTGGTAACAGTGGATGCACCTGTTGATATAGTAAGATTTCCATAAGCGGGTGTACTGGAAATAACCTGGGCCGCATTGCATTGATAAGTAACTGTACTGGTGGAATTAAGCGTGATGTTAGCCGAAATAAAAGCTGTCGGGAAATTAACAACAGTTCCTGAAGCCGAAGTTCCCAAAGTTAAAGCAGCACCCGCACCCATA
>JABDFG010000049.1 GCA_013286655.1 Bacteroidota bacterium | reverse complement strand
TTTATTAAAAGGAAAACTCCAGAAGAACTGTCGAATGCCGAACAACTCTTTTATTTTATAGCTGCAGGCAGGTGTTGGCATGAATTAGGTGCCTTATATCAAAAAAAAGGCGCCTATGGGATTGCTCTGGAGAATTATTCAAAGGGACTTGATGTATGGGACATACTTGAAAAAACCGCTCCGAAAAATCAAAAAGCCGAAATCTTAAACTTTAAATCGAAAACATTGGGTAACCTTGGTTCATTTTATGATGAGAAGGGAGATTACCCGAAGGCGCTCAATTGCTTTTTAAAAGCTTTGAAAATAAAGGAAGAATCGGGGGATAAGAAAGGTAGTGCAATAACTCTTGGAAATATCGGAAATGTATATGAGGAGCAAGGGGATTACACCATTGCCTTAAATTATTATTTTAAAGCATTAAAAATAAATGAAGAAAGAGGAAATAAGAAAAGCATCGCTTTTAATTTGGGTAACATTGGAAGTGTTTGTATCGAACAAGGAGATTACCCTAAGGCCCTTGATTATTTTAAAGAAGCATTGAAAATAAATGAAGAATTGGGAAATAAAAATTTGGGTGAATCTAACATCGCCAATATTGGAAGTGTATATAAACACCAAAACAACTATGTTCAGGCATTGGACTATTATTTAAAAGCATTAACGATGAGTGAGGAATTGGGGAATAAAAATGATATAGCATCCAATTATGGTGAAATCGGAGTTCTCTATGGTTTGCAAGGTGACATTTTTAAAGCTCTGGAGTATAATCAAAAAGCTTTGAAAATTGGAACAGAAATCGGTTCTAAAAGAGCTATTGTGGAATATCTCGGGAACATCGGTGTAATTTACACTAAACAAAAAAAATACGATGAGGCGGAACGGTATCTGAAAAGGGCTTCGTTTCTTGCAGACAGTATTAACGTCCTGAACTTACAAAAAGAAGACTTTCAGCACCTGAGTGAATTGTACGCGCAAACGGGGAAGTATGCATTGGCATACGAGTATTATAAAAAATTTACCATTATAAAAGACCGACTTTTCAACGAAGAAAAGCAAAACTTTTTCACGCGTAAGGAAATGAAGTACCAATTCGATAAAAAAGAACTTGCTACAAAGGAAAGGGAAGAAAGAGAGCGGCAGGTTGCGGATATTGAAAGTAAAAAGCAAAAGGTGATCATTTGTTCCGTGATTGGAGGCTTAATACTGCTTTTGGTGTTTTCTGTTTTTTTATTCAACAGGGTACGTATTATTCAAAGACAAAAATTTATTATTGAAGAAAAACAAAAAGAAATATTGGACAGCATTCATTACGCTAAACGTATACAAGATGCACTGCTGAAGGATCAGAATCATGTAAGTGCTCACTTGCCCGAACATTTTGTTTTGTATAAACCCAAGGATATTGTGAGTGGAGATTTTTACTGGGGATTGGAGAAACGGAATTTCTGGTATGTTGCCGCTATTGATTGTACGGGTCATGGGGTTCCTGGAGCCTTCCTGACATTGCTTGGCTCCTCTTTACTGAATGAAATTAATGCGGTGCAGGAACTGTTGACTCCGGCCGAAATTCTGGATCAGCTGAGGATCCGTATTATAAAAGAACTTGGACAGACGGGTAAAACAGGTGAGAATAGAGATGGTATGGATATGTCTCTGATAAGATTAAATCTTCAGACAAGGGAATTGCAATGGGCAGGAGCGAATAATTCAATATACCGTATTCTGAATGGTGAATTAACAGAAACGAAAGCAGATAAACAACCTATTGGTTATACGGATGTTATAAAACCATTTACCAACCATCAATTTCAACTGCAGAAAGCTGAATCGGTATTTATATTCAGCGATGGTTATGCAGATCAGTTTGGTGGGCCCAGGGGCAAAAAATTTATGCAAAAACAACTGAAAGCTACCCTCTTGGATATTTCCGGAAACAGTATGGTTAAACAAAAAGAGACACTCAACGAAATTTTTGAAAACTGGAAGGACAATCTGCAACAAATTGATGATGTTTGCGTAATCGGAGTTCGGGTATAAACCCTTTTTCTATCTTTGCGCATGCAAGAAACCATTCTGATCCTCGATTTCGGTTCCCAGTTTACCCAGCTTATTGCCCGAAGGGTAAGGGAACTGAATGTTTATTGTGAAATACATCCTTTTAACAATTATCCGGAACTTCGTTCGGATATAAAAGGCGTTATTTTATCCGGAAGTCATTTTTCCGTGCGGGATTCCCAGGCTCCCAATCCGGATTTAAACTTTAAGGGAAAAGTGCCCTTATTGGGTATCTGTTATGGAGCACAATTAATGGCTCAGAAATTTGGAGGCGAAGTACAGGCTTCTAAAATCCGCGAATACGGAAGGGCTCACCTATCCTTTGTTAATGATAAAGACATCCTGTTTCGTTCTATTAATATAGACTCCCAGGTATGGATGAGTCATGCAGATACCATTGCGAAAGTGCCGGATAATTTTGAGATCATTGCCAGTACAAAAGATGTAAAAGTTGCCGGATTTCGTATACAAGGAGAAAATACATTTGGTATTCAGTTCCATCCGGAAGTTTATCATACGACTCAAGGAGCTCAATTATTAAACAATTTTGTTGTTGATATATGCGGTTGTTCTCAAAACTGGACACCTGATTCGTTTGTTGATACAACAGTAAAAGAGTTAAAGGAAAAACTGGGTAATGATCAAGTAGTTCTTGCTTTATCAGGAGGTGTCGATTCGACGGTTGCGGCGAGTCTTTTACACAGAGCAATTGGTAAAAATCTCCATTGCATTTTTGTTGACAATGGATTGCTCAGAAAAAACGAATATGAAAATGTGCTTCATTCTTACCTGGAAATGGGTTTCCAGATAAAAGGTGTGGATGCAAAAGAGCATTTTTATGCAGAGTTGGCCGGCATCAGCGATCCTGAAATGAAACGGAAGGCTATTGGTCGTGTCTTCATTGAGGTATTTGACAAAGAATCTCACTTAATAGGAGATATTAAATGGCTGGCTCAGGGAACTATTTATCCGGATGTGATCGAGTCTGTTTCCATAAAAGGTCCTTCAGCGACGATCAAGTCTCATCACAATGTAGGTGGATTACCAGATAAAATGAATATGAAAATTGTTGAGCCATTAAGAACATTATTTAAGGATGAGGTTCGGAAGGTAGGAAAGGCTCTTGGGGTACCGGCGGCTATTTTACAAAGACATCCTTTTCCCGGTCCGGGTCTGGCTATTCGTATACTTGGGGAAATAACGAAACAAAAAATACAGATGATCCAGGATGCAGATCATTTGTTCATAGAAGGCCTGAAACGAGAGGATTTGTATAAAAATGTCTGGCAGGCTGGAGCCATTTTTTTGCCGGTTCAGTCTGTTGGCGTGATGGGTGATGAACGAACCTATGAGAATGCAATTGCATTGCGTGCAGTAACATCTACGGATGGAATGACAGCCGACTGGTGTCATTTACCGTATGAGTTTTTAGGAAGGATATCCAATGAAATTATTAATAAAGTGAAAGGAATAAACCGGGTGGTTTATGATATCAGTTCAAAGCCACCTGCGACAATTGAATGGGAGTAAATCAGCCAATAGCGATTAGCGAATAGGAAATAAGGGGAATAGATACTATAACAATGGACAAGAGAAAATACATTCTAAAGCATATTCCCTATTGGCTATTCGCTATTGCCTATTCGCTATTTTTCTGCAATGCTGCCTACTCCCAGGAAGTAAAAAAATCAAAAAAAGTTCAAACGATAGAAGGAAAAAAATATTATATACATATTGTTGGTAAAGGGCAGACCCTTTATGCCATTGCACATGCGTATGAGCTCAAGGTCAATGATATTGTTATCGAAAACCCTAATTCAATTGATGGCATAAAACCGGGACAATCTCTGCGAATACCACTTCCGAAAGAAAAAGGGAAAAATGAACTACTGAGCAAAACAGACAGTGCCAGGTATTATTTTCACCTGGTTCAGCAAGGGGAAACGATGTACTCCCTATCTAAATTTTATGTAATAGGCATTGATAAAATAAATAAATTGAATCCGGAGCTAAAAGAAGGATTAAAGGTCGGACAAGTAATAAAAATGCCTGCTGACAGAGCAAAAGCCAACGGTAAAAATAGTTCTACCGGTGATGATTCGGAAATAAAAAAAGAGGAAAGTAGTGCTGGAACTAAACCTATTCAAAAATCGGATGCCAGTAAAAAAATGAATAGTTTTAATATTGCTTTATTTTTGCCTTTTCACGTAGGAGAAACCAATGAACCAGATGCAGATAAAATGAAAGAGGAACCTGAACTTCCCGAGAAGTCAGAAGTAGCTATTCAATTCTATGAGGGTGTCCAGATGGCGGTTGATTCATTGAAAAAAAATGGGCTCATTGCAAAAATTTATGTTTATGATATGAATGAAAACGATTCCATTCAATTTCAGGCCATCCTGAAAAAACCGGAGTTGCAGACAATGGATTTAATGATCGGCCCTTTGTATAGTTCCAACTTTGTGCCGTTTGCAAAATATGCAAAGGAGAATCAACTATTTATTACTTCTCCTTTATCTCAGCAAAATAAAATTTTATTTAATAATCCATATGTAAGCAAAGTTACCGCGTCCCTGGCTACTCAAACAGAACAAATGGCAGAATACATTGCAGGAAAGTATAAAAACGAAAATATTATTGTTGTGAATAGTGGTAATTCAAAAGATGCTCTTCTGGTAAAAACGTTTATGAATAAAGCCAATGAGATACTCGGTAAGACGTTTGCAGATTCAATAAATGAAGTAAATGGATTTGGCGGGATAGGAAATTTTGTTCATCCTTCAAAACTTAATGTTGTGGTAGTTCCATCCAACAACAAAACGTTCGTTACCGATTTTATAACGAAACTGAATCCTTTGCATGAAAAAAAATCGATTATTTTATTTGGTTTGGACAGCTGGACAAATTTTGACAACCTTGACCTGGATTATCTGAATAATATGCAATTGCACTATCCTTCGCCAGTATTTATTGATTATGAAAATGTACAGGTGAAAGAGTTTATCCATGAGTTTCTTTCCCGGTATAAAACAGATCCGGGAATTTTTGCTTTTCAGGGTTTTGACGTGGCTTTTTTTTATGTAAACATGTTACGTAATTACGGTTTGAATTTTCAGAATAAGTTAGCAACAGCAAAACAAAGCGGTTTACAAACTGCTTTTGACTTTTACCAGGTGTCTCCTGAAAGTGGTTTTGAAAATAAAGCAGTATTTATGTTAATGTATCGGGATTATAAATTAGTAAAGGCTAATTGAACCATGCTCCGCAAAGAAGAGATAAGCGAATGGTTTGGTACATTACAGAATAATATCTGCAGGTCTCTTGAAGAAGCGGATGGGATAGCTAAATTTCAGGAAGATCTGTGGACACGAGAAGAGGGAGGTGGAGGTCGTACCTGTATTATCCAAGCTGGTAAAGTAATTGAAAAAGGAGGAGTAGCTTATTCAGCTGTATATGGTCCCGTTCCTGATTTTCTTAAAAAGGAATTGGGAATAGCGATTAGCGAACAGCGAACAGCCAATAGGGGGCATGGAATGGTAAATGCTGAAACCAAAGCGTTCTTTGCAACAGGTGTGTCAATTGTTATCCATCCTCGGAGTCCAATGGTACCTATTATTCATATGAATGTTAGGTACTTTGAAACAGATAATGGAATAAAATGGTTTGGAGGAGGGATTGATCTGACGCCTCATTATGTGGACGAATCAGATGCAAAATATTTTCATGCCTGTTTAAAGAAGGTCTGTGATAAATTTAATGCCGGTTATTATCCGAAGTTCAAGAAATGTGCGGACGACTATTTTTTTATTAAGCACCGTAAGGAAACCAGAGGTATTGGTGGTATATTTTTTGACCATCTGAACCCCGGTCCGGAACAATCTATTGGGAATCTTTTTGAATTTGTAAAAGCCGTAGGAGAATGTTTTGCTCCGCTTTATACTCATTTTATGAATCACAAACATTCCCTGCCTTTCGGTGAAAATGAAAAGCAATGGCAATTATTGAGAAGAGGGCGTTATGTAGAATTTAACCTGGTATACGATCGGGGAACGCGATTTGGGTTGGAAACCAATGGCCGTATAGAATCGATCTTGATGAGCTTACCCCAAATGGCATCCTGGACCTATAATTATATTCCTGAAAAGGGCAGCAGGGAAGAACAAACATTGTCTTTATTAAAGAAAGGTATTGATTGGGTTTGATTCTGCCAGAGCCGACTTCATTAACCGATTGCCTCAATAATATCATGTTTGGTGATGATATGAAGTTCTCCGGATTCATCCTTTACAAGGACAGCGGTATTTTCTCTTGTTATTTTCTTGGATACTTCCTCGATTGAAGCATGTGCATCCACAATAGGGAATGCCGGTTGCATGAGCGATTCGATTTTCTGATTACGCAGTTCGGGCTTTTCAAGTAATTTGCTGAAAAGCTGTGAGTCGTTGATCGAACCAACAAATTGATCTTTTCGGGTGATCGGAATCTGGGAGATATTGTATTTGGACATTTTTTCAACTGCCAGGTGTACTGACATCTCCGAATCAAGCGTAATCAATTTTTGGTGCTGATGCGTGCGAATCAAATCGATCGCCTTCGGTTTATCTTTTGTAAGAAAACCACGATCTCTCATCCATTCGTCATTAAACATTTTGGCCAGGTATCGGGTACCATGATCATGGAAAATGACAACTACTACGTCTTCTTTTTTGAAGTTGTTTTTTAATTGCAATAATCCTGCGATGGCTGAACCGGCAGAATTACCAACAAAGATCCCTTCCTGGCGGACAATTTCGCGGGTATAAATGGCAGCATCCTTATCCGTCACTTTTTCAAAATGGTCGATAATGCTAAAGTCAACATTTTGAGGTAGGAAATCTTCTCCTATACCTTCAGTTATATAGGGATAAACTTCGTTCTTATCTAAAATCCCCGTTTCCTTATATTTCTTGAATACGGAGCCGTATGTATCAATTCCCCATACTTTTATTTTTGGATTTTTTTCCTTCAGGTATTTACCTGTTCCGCTGATCGTTCCGCCGGTTCCAACTCCTACAATCAGATGGGTTACCCTGCCTTCTGTTTGTTCCCAGATTTCGGGTCCGGTACTTTCATAGTGTGCCTGTGAATTCGAAAGGTTATCGTACTGATTAGCTTTCCAGGAGTTAGGTGTTTCTTTTTCCAGGCGGGAGGAAACAGAATAATAGGAGCGGGGATCCTCCGGGTCAACATTGGTTGGACAAACGATTACCTCAGCGCCAAATGCGCGTAAGGCGTCCATTTTCTCCTTACTTTGTTTATCAGTGGTCGTAAAGATGCATTTATAACCCTTTATGATAGCCGCCATTGCCAGGCCCATGCCTGTATTTCCGGAAGTGCCTTCTATAATGGTATAACCTGGCTTTAATTTTCCTTGTTTCTCGGCATCTTCGATCATCTTTACCGCCATGCGATCCTTGATGGAATTGCCTGGGTTAAAGGTCTCCACTTTTGCCAGGCAGAGGGCCTTAACATCTTTGGTGATCCTGTTTAATTTGACCAAAGGGGTATGACCTATGGTTTCAAGTATGTTATTGTAATACATGAGGTTATCTGTTTTAACAAATTTACTATTCTGAATGGATTAAAATACAAAACATGATGTAAGGATGTTTATCCCTTAGGGGATAATTTTTTCCTAATCAAGTCCATAAAGACGATTGGAACGGATAGCGTAAATTGATAGATACCATTTCTATCGGAAGGTTGAGAATGAATATAAATTGCATCAAATGCCAAATTGAATTGTTTAAAGTTTAATGAAAAACCGCCTTTGAAGTTATTGTTAAGTAAGCCTAGCTGAGGACTAAGCACATAACCGAAATCTAAACCGATCCAGATTGATTTTCCCTGTGTATTGTGCCTCGGATTATAAAATACACGCATGTCAATGGATTCTATTTCGTAAAAATTAGTGAACTCAGTACTTGTAAAATTGGCCAGTACATTATCATTAAATAGTAAATCTATACCGAAGACCGGAATGGATCGTTTATCGGTAAATCTTCCACTTAGACCCACACCAAGACCAGGGCTCCATTGGCTGCCAATAAGATTTAAATTAGCGCAGGTGGTCAATCCGATTGTTAAAGTTTTTGCACCGAATTTTTTTTCTGCTTTCCATTCCCCACTTTTGTTTTCAATATCGACCCGGCAATACCCGTTTTGCATTTCTTCATTACCGGCGATCGAATGTATAGCACTATTCAAACTAATATTGATCAACGATGCTAACTGATCAGGATTCTTAAAATAGATGTGTAATTCATAACTGTTTGCGAGATCATAGATGACATACTCGTAAGGAGGAAGATTAAGACTCAAGGACCGTTTTTCTTTTTCAATATCCAATAAAGGTTCCTGGTAATCAGCATTCTCTGCTTTTAATCTACGCTTGCCATTTGGATGTACGAAATAATGAGTTATTTTTGAAGCGGCAGGATACGAGGGTTCTTGTTTGGCTTTTTCCCAATCAGCAATCAACAACGTTTTAAGCGAGTCTGCTTTTTTATACTTCACCATCTTTCCCAAGTTATTGCCTACGAAAAAAATCTGAACATCCGTATTGAGTTTAATCACCAGTGTATCTCTTAGGGATGGCGGGGTATCAATACTTTGTGCGTGTATTGTGCGAAGGCTAAGGACAAGGCAAGCCCCTGCTGTTAATAGCATTTTAGTTTTCATAATGTATAGATTTTAATGGTTGATTTTTATTTTAAACGGTTCCTGCGACAGATCGCTTGAATAATTGTTATCAGCAGTATTGCTTTCTTCACCATTGAATATTCTCACATGCAAGTCAACAGCAGATGCCATTTGTTCCTGAGTTTCGACAGTTTGTTTTACAGGTTCACCAAAATCTACTTGTACATATCGTTGTCTGACTTTTTTTAACGGATCCAGTTGAGCGGACAATGTGGTTTTGACAGGTTCTAGTATAGGGCGAATGAGGGAATCTTCTTCTTGTGTAGATTCCTGATTTTTTTCGACAACAGGAGTTGCCGTAGGAAGGGGCTGATTTGTTACCTTCGTCATACGTTTGTCAGAAACGTGCACAGAAGAAACTACTAAGGGTTGAATTTTCTCAGATTGGGTCAATTGACTCCTGATTACAGGCGGATTCGGTCGTGGTAGGGCTTTTTGTTCAACAAGAACGTTATTGCTTTTCGTAAAGTAGTGTTCTGTCCCAAGCAACAAAACAATAAAAAAAGAAGCAGCAATGCTCATCCATACATATACAATACGTTTAGTTGAGTTCTTACCTCTATTCATAGAACCTTCCAATAGCTCCCATTTCGATTGAAGGTTGGGTTCGTAACCCTCCGGTAGGGTATTCAGTGTTGCCAGTTTTTTAGCGATCGCTTTATCATCCATGTTTTTCAAAAGAAACCTCCTGTTGTTTTAGCATGATTTGTAATTTATTACGTGCCTTGGCCAATTGCGTACGGCTTGTATTTTCACTGATACCCAGCATTTTAGCAATTTCCTTGTGTTCATATCCTTCGGCCACATAGAGGTTAAAGACGGTCCGATAGCCAGTAGGCAATTTCATAATTAAGGTATTCAATTCTTCCGCATTCATTTTACCAAGTATTTCATTATCAGCAGGTATATCATGAATGGTTTCATCAAGGGTAAGCATAAAGTTGTTCTGCTGGCGGAGAAACATAAGCGATTCATTCACCATGATCCGGCGCGTCCATACGAACAGGCTATGTTCCCCTTTATACTTAAATCCTTCGATATTTTGAAAAACTTTCATAAACCCTTTCATTAAAGAATCCTCCGCTTCTGCAATATGATTAACATAACGAAGGCAAACGCGGAACATAGGAGCGTAGAGTTCTTCGAACAGGCGTTTCTGGGCCATTTTATCTCCCTGACAGCAATCTTTTACAAATGATTCATTAAAATGGTTCATATCCTTGTACCTATAATGCACTAAATAGTCTCCGCGTTGCCTGAAGAGCAAAAAATAGTTTAAAAACCAAAATAATACGCATTAGCTAAACCGTATCGCCTTCACCGGAGTAATTTTTGAAACGATAAAGGATGGAAGCAATAACATGACAAGGCATGTCAACAATGTTCCGACATTCAGTAAAAGAATGTAAATAAGGTCCATATGGATAGGTACAACGGAAACATAATAGGTTTCTTCTGATAATGTAAATAGTCCGAATTGTTTTTGTACAATACACAATCCAATTCCAATAACATTTCCCCAAAAAATACCCTTTCCGATTAAATAAGAGGCATTGTATAAAAATATTTTTTGAATACTCCAGTTATCGGAACCCAGTGCTTTTAATATTCCGATCATATTCGTGCGCTCCAGGATCAGGATGAGTAATGCAGATATCATATTAATAGAAGCAACTAACACCATTAATCCAATGACGATCCAGGCATTAACGTCCTGCAGGTCGAGCCAGGAAAAAATTGTTTCATTGCTCTTACGTATGGTTTGAGCTGCAAGACTTTGGCCTACCATTCCATCGACCTCTTCCCCTATTTTGTCCAGGTCATCAAAGTTATAAAGCATTATTTCAAATCCTCCAACCTGATCTTTGCTCCAATAGTTTAGTTTCTGAAGCTGGGCGATATCGACAAACACTTTTTTATTATCATACTCTTCAAATCCGGTATCATAGATACCCGAGATAAAAAACTCTTTTACCCTTTGTTCGAACACCATCGCTTCAGATGAATCAGTGGCTTTTTTTTGTGTAATGAAATAGATGAGCAAACGATCTCCTGTTTTTTTGTCCAAACGTTTGGCTATTTTCTCAGAAATAACAATTTCTTTTCTTATTCCGGTATCAGCTACATGAAAAACGCTGCCTTTTTTTAAATTTTTCTGAACGAAAGACCAATCAAAATCACTTCCGACGCCTGTTAAAAGAACGCCTTCATTGTCCGTTTTTGTTTTTATCAGGCCACTTTTAACAGCAAAAATTTGTATATGTTTTATCCCCTTTAGTTGTTTAAGTGCGGGCAGAAAATCCTGGTTACGGCCGATGGGAGTTGGTTCCTGAGAGGTATTATTGTCATAGTTGGTAACCTGAATATGTGATCCGAATCCGATTATTTTTTCACGAATTTCTTTTTGAAAACCTTTTACGATAGCGACGGTAAGGATCATTACTGTTAATCCCAGTGAAATACCTGCAATGGCGATCCGGACAATAGGTTTTGAAATTTGCTTTTCCTTTTTGTCACCGTTTAAAATGCGCCGGGCTATAAATAATTCTGTATTCATTGTATATTAGTGCATTCTAATATACATAAATGTATGCATAAGTGTTTTTTTGTCTTTTTATGGTTCCTGATTTGTTTCCAGGTTAATTCCCAGGGGTTGATGCGCATTGATAATGTTGTGAAAACTTCTGCGGATATAAAAACGGGAGCCCAGCAAATGGAATTGTATCTCCCAATGCTTAAGAATAAAACAATTGCGTTGGTTGGAAATCAGACTTCCCTGATCGGGAAAACACTCGTATTGGATACGTTGCTTAGCATGGGGGTTAAAATAAATAAGGTATTCGGACCGGAACATGGATTCAGGGGAACGGCCGATGCAGGTGATAATGTAAAAACAGCAAAGGATACGAAGACCGGCCTACCCGTCATTTCGTTATATGGTAAAAAGGAAAAACCTTCTGCCGCTGATCTGAAGGATATTGATGTAGTCATTTTCGATATACAAGATGTAGGTGTTCGATTTTATACCTATCTCTCGACTTTACATTATGTAATGGAAGCTTGTGCGGAAAACAATAAGATGTTAATTGTATTGGACAGACCTAACCCCAATGGTTATTACATTGATGGACCTGTATTGGAGGAAAAGTACAGATCTTATGTCGGTTTGGATCCAGTACCCATTGTGTATGGAATGACGATTGGAGAATACGCGTTAATGATTAACGGCGAAAAATGGTTAAAGGGTGGAGTTCGATGTAATTTGAAAGTTATCCCTATCAAGGGATATGAGCATAGTAATTTATATGAACTTCCGGTGAAACCCTCTCCCAATCTTCCGAATATGGCTTCTGTTTATCTCTATCCTTCACTTGCCCTTTTCGAGGGAACAGTCGTAAGTGTGGGAAGGGGTACTGATATGCCTTTTGAGGTTATCGGCTATCCCGGCTTACAAAATACTAAATTTAGTTTTACACCTCAGAGTACTCCGGGTGCACTTAACCCTCCCTATAAGGATCAGGTTTGTTATGGTTTCGACCTTAGAAATTTTGGTGAGCTTTATATTAAAAATACAAAATGCATTTACTTATACTGGTTAGAGGGCACGTATAAAAACAGCCCTGACAAGTCAACTTATTTCCTGTCCTATTTCAATATGCTTGCCGGTACAGGTACATTAAAACAACAGATCATGGATGGAATTCCAGAAAAAGACATTCGCAAAAGCTGGGAGCCAGGATTAATGAAATTCAAAGAAATCCGCAAGAAATACCTGCTCTATCCTTAATCCAAGTTGTTAAACTTTCGCCAGTCGCTTCCGGGTGTCGAACCGTTCGCCGATCTGCTGGCGCCACATAGCATAGTACAGGCCTTTTTGATTCAGCAACTGGTCGTGCACGCCCGATTCAATAACTTTTCCCTGCTCCAGAACGAAAATATGATCTGCATGCATGATGGTAGACAAACGATGTGCGATCATTACGGTCATGTGATCCCTTCCTATAGAAACATCACGAATTGTCCTGGTGATTTCTTCTTCTGTCAATGAATCAAGAGCAGAAGTAGCCTCATCAAAAATAACCAAACGAGGCTTTCGAAGCAATGCCCTGGCGATGGATAAGCGTTGCTTTTCACCCCCCGAAACTTTAATTCCTCCTTCACCTATGATTGTTTCAATACCATTTTCTGCTCTCGCCAGCAGATTTTGACAGGCACTCTTCTGGAGTGCATCCATGCATTCAGAATCCGAAGCTTCCGGATTTACAAACAACAAGTTTTCTTTAATTGTTCCAGAAAACAGTTGCGTATCCTGTGATACAAATCCTATCTGTTTGCGCAATTCGTAGGTATCTATTTCCTGCTCGGGAATCCCATTGTATTTAATTATTCCCGAAATCGGGCGGTACAAGCCGACCAGTAATTTCACAAGCGTTGTTTTTCCCGATCCCGATGGCCCCACAAAAGCTACGGTTTCACCCATTTTGATTTCGAAGCTTATTCCGTCAACCGCATTAACAGAAGCACTTTGATGTTTAAATACGACCTTATCAAAAGACAAGGAATGGATCAGTCCCATTTTTTTGGGAAGTAAGGGCCGGGGTTCCCGTTCTTTGCCCATTAAATCTTCGAAATTTTGCAAAGAAGCCTGGGTTTCGCGGTAAATCGCAATTACATTGCCTAGCTCCTGTAGAGGGCCAAAAATAAAGAAGGAATACAGCATGAGCGTAAAAACTTCTCCTATGTTAATTTTGTTTTGGAAGACCAGGAAGTATAACATGAATACAAGACAGCTTCGTAAAAAATTAACCGCAGTTCCCTGTACAAAGCTCAAACTACGGATATATTTAACCTTACTGATCTCTAGTTTTAGAATTTTTTCCGTTACAGAATTCAAACGGTTAACTTCCTGATGCGTAAGTCCCAGACTTTTAACAAGTTCAATGTTACGCAAAGATTCGGTAGTGGAACCTGCAAGAGCTGTTGTTTCCCCTAATATAACTTTTGACACTTTCTTTATTTTTTTGCTTAATAAGGAACTAACCATACTAAGAACAGGGACGGTCAGGAGAAATAGAGGAGCGATGACCCAATTTACCCGCAGGGAATAGCAGACCACAAAGATAATCCCCACTGTTGACTGAAATACGATGTTGACGAAAGAGGTGATAAATTTTTCTGAATCCGACCGCATTTTTTGAATTTTACCCAATGTTTCACCACTGCGCTGATCTTCGAAATCCTGGTAGGGAAGCTCCAGGGAATGTTTGATTCCGTCGGTATACATTTGAGCACCCGTACGTTGTATAATGACATTCGTAAAGTAATCCTGAAAATTTTTAGCGATACGGGATACCATTGCAACACCCATAGATGCCAGCAGGAGAAAAATAATCTGATTAAAAAAAACGGTAAATGAACGCTCGATTTTGGAATCCTTCAGCTGAGCGCCAAACTTGTTTAATATTTTTCCACCGATGTACGGATCAAGCAAAGAAAAACATTGATTAACAGAAGCCAGCAACAAGGCCAGAATAAGCAAGGGCCAATGCTTTTTTAAATAGGAAAGGAGTAATTTCATAATTAGCGGAACAAAGGTAGTACAATACCCCCTGGTTTAAAAGTCTTTACTTGTAAAGCTTTCTGCTTCCCGGGTACTTGTCTTTTGCCCGTTCTTATATACAATCACAAAGGCGTCAGCAACGCCTTGTTCAATTAGAATCTTCCTGTAATTTTTCGCATCTTCATAGCTCCCGAAACCACCTACTGTCAGAAGTGTAACGTCTCCTTCTGTAATAAGGTTGATACCTTCAATCTGTATAAATTTCCAGGCCATGTCTTCATTCATTTTCGCCCTGGTCCGGTAAGCCCCGATCTGTACCTTGTATTCCATTTTTGCCCATTTCTTTATCGGAATACCCGACTTTTCCATGTCGTATGCATTCAGCACTTCCTGGTCAAACTTTGCTTTTTCCGTTATGTCAACGATAAAAGCATCTTTATACCCTGCGCTTAGGATAGCTGCCTTCAAAGCTTCCGCAGTTGCCCGGATGGGTGTTCCCCCCACGATATAACGTATCACAGCATCTTTATCAGCAAAACTTTTCACATTTTTCAAATTAGGAAAATTAGTAGTGGGAAGTTTTTGGGCGAATGCGCCAATTTGAACGGCATACAATGGATCCTGCTGGTGGATAATTAATTTGCGTGTTTTCAACCCTTTCAATAAATCGGGATTACCTTTTATTTCCATTTTACCCGCCGTTGCTGAAACAGCAGGCGTTGGCATGGGGTTTATCGGTGTCTGAACAGAATCTTTTTTGTGCACTTCTTCAATGGGGCCGCATTCCTTTAATCGCACTTTGGCATCCTGTACATAATCATTCGAGTTATCTCCTATAATAGTGATAAACTCATCAAATGTTTTTTTTGCATCCTCGCAGCGTTTTAGATTACAATAGCAAACGCCCAGGTAGTAAAGCGAATAGATGGGAGTACGCCTTTCCAATGAATAACTGGGGGCATATTCGTTGGTTTTATATTTAACAGCGTTTTCAAGGTACTCGAGCGCCTTTTCTTTTTCGGTGTTCATGGCTATATAACAAACTCCAATCAGGTATTTAATATTGGGATTATTCGGATCAAGTTTATCCAGTTCATAAAGTTGGGGCAGGGCCTTGCTAAAGTGTTCAAAGCGAAGGTCGATAACGGCCTGATTGAAGGTGTTGAGAAATTCAGCACTTTCGTTCTCCATAGCCAATGAACAGAAGGAAATTGCTATAAATAATGTTAGGATTCCTATTACTTTTTTCATGACAAAGATTGGGTTACAGTCCAAATCAAAAATAAGCCTAATTAAATGCTGAACGTGCAGGTTCAGGAAAAGGAAGTAAACAATTGAATGTTAATAACAAGGCCTGTTACATTTTGTCTTAAAGACGTAATATTATACTAAAAACATACAAAATAATGAGACCCTATATCTTAGCAGAAACGAACTGGAAAAACATCAAAAATTCGGAATTTGATCTGGCAATTCTTCCCTGGGGCGCCACGGAGGCCCATAACTATCATTTGCCCTATTCAACAGATGTTATCGAAGCAGATCATATTGGAGCGGAAGCTGCAGGAATAGCCTGGAAAAAGGGAGCAAAAGTAATTGTTTTACCAACGATTCCATTTGGAGTTAACACGGGGCAGTCGGATATAAAGCTGGACATCAATCTAAATCCCAGTACGCAATTGGCTATACTGCATGATGTTGTTGAAGTGCTGAACAGGCAAGGTATTCATAAATTGATGCTGTTAAACAGTCATGGAGGAAATGATTTTAAACCTCTTTTGCGTGAATTAGGACTCAAATTTCCAAAGATGTTTTTATGTACCTGTAATTGGTTTCAATCCCTTAACAAAAAGGATTATTTTGATTGTGCCGGCGATCATGCCGATGAAATGGAAACGAGTTTGCTTTTGCATTTAGCTCCGCAATTAGTCCTTCCATTAACTGAAGCAGGGGATGGGAAAGAAAAAAAACATAAAATAAAGGAGTTTTCCGAGGGCTGGGTTTGGTCTGAAAGACGTTGGTCACAGATAAGCCAGGATACCGGAACCGGAAATCCCAGAGCCGCTACAAAAGAAAAAGGTGAAATGTATTTTAAAGCCGTTACCGAAAAGGTTGCTAAACTGCTGATAGAATTAGCTCAGAGTGACCTAAACCAGCTATACGAGTAAATCATTCAACTATAATAACAAGGTATTTATCGACACCCCAGAAATCCTCACTGTTATTGATAACGAGTTTTTCGATCTTTTTGCCTTGTTCACCTTCAAATTTATACGAGCTGGAAGGGTGGGAGGTAAGAAGTCTGGCCTTTTTACAGGCCAATTGAATTTCTTTTGTTGAACTGATGTCAATCTTTGTGAAGTAATTTTTATTGAAATTATCTTTTAGCTTAGCTGATTTCCCAATGCCAATAAACCCACCTTCTTTTGTTAAGACACCTTGTTTGATCAATTCTTTAGAAGTGCCAAATGCATACCAGGCCGTGTTCATCTTTTCCGTTTTCAATGCAGATTCCTGTTTTGTTTCGTCCAATGTTGTCTGAACACCGGAAAGCTCTACATTCATTTTTTCCAATTGACTTTTCAGGTCAGCGATCTGTACATCTTTTTCCTGCAATTGATTATTCAGGCGATCGATCATTTTTTGTAACTCATCGATTTTTATGTTCGCATTTTTAAGCCGGACTCCCATACTTGCAATTTTTTTCTTGTTCTGGTTAATCAGGTCATAAATAGATTGAATATCAGATACAATCTGATTTTCCTTGCTTTTTACATCTCCGTCCTTAGCAATGCTTCCTACAATTTTTTCTTTTTCCTTTATCTGGTCAAGATTGTCCTGGATCTGGTTGAACGAACGAATAAATGATTCAATAGTGGAGTCTTTTTTTCCGACTTCCCCATGGAGATTGCCATTAACCAGGTTCAAACTGTCTTTTAACCGCTCAATTTCGCTTTTACCGCCATTGCCACAGGAAAACCATAAAGGAAGTGTAAACAGAAGAAGAATGTATTTTTTCATATTTTGTCTATTTTGTATTTCACGGATGTTAAATTACACATAATTTTGAGAGTTTGCAGGCTTTTTAACTTCTCTTAAAATATTAATGTTCCTTCTTCGTCTGACATAACAAATGAAGAATACAGCAACCTTATCACTCGTAATGACAGCTGAGCAAAAGGAAAGCATTGGCGAAATAGTCCAAAGGGAACAAAAACGTTTGTTGGATTTTATCCGCAGACGCGTGCCTTCCCAGGAAGATGCGGAAGACATCCTTCAGGATGTGCTTTATCAGTTGGCTGAAAGCTACCGGCTAATGAAGCCAATTGAACAGATGTCCTCCTGGCTATTCACTGTCGCGCGTAATAAAATAACCGATCTGTTCAGAAAGAAGAAACCGGTGAATTTCAGTAGTCTCCGATTCGATAGTAAAGCAAGTGAAGAAGAAGGTGAATCTTTGAGTATTACTGACTTTATTCCGGATGGATCTGAAGGGCCTGAAATGGCTTTTTTACGAAAAGTAATTCTGAACACGGTAGAAGAGGCCTTAGGAGAACTTCCACAGGAGCAGCGGGAGGTTTTTGTCATGCAGGAAATGGAGCAAATGAGTTTTAAGGCTATTGCTGAGCTGACAGGAGAGCCCATCAATACACTTATTTCACGGAAACGCTATGCCGTACTCCATCTTCGCGAACGCCTGAAGGATGTCTACAATGAACTATTAACTAATTAATGAAAAGATTAAAAAACAGACACATGAAATAGCCATTTTCGCAGTAATTCCATATGATAATTAAAAACAATTAAAATAGATACAAATGAAAAACTGGTTTATACTAAAAGGAATAAAAATAGCCTTGTTCGTAATTGCAGGAGTGTTTTTGATGGGTTACATAGTTCTGTCATTATGGAACTGCCTGGTACCTGAGCTCTTCCACGGTCCTCACCTGACTTATATTCAGGCACTTGGTTTGCTGATCTTATCTAAAATATTATTTGGAGGATTTAAAGGCAAAGGCTGGAGAGGTAATTGTGGATGTGGACACAGAAATGGACGGTGGAAAGAACGTTTTGAGGATAAAATGTCAAAACTATCACCGGAAGAACGTGAAAAATTTCGCAAACATATGTCAGATCGTTGTGGGGTAAAGTCCGAAAACTAGCCAGTCCAACTGTTTTATTTGTCCTCGTCAACTACACTATTGGAAGGCGAACCGTGCCCGTCAAGAACAGAGATCACATCATCAATATGATAAATGCCACTGGTTATTTTGTTACTCAAAATAATGACGGTGGTTTTATCTTTTAACCTCCGGTAAAAAACATTGTTATAGCCATGCCACCAGCCATTGTGATAAATGATCTTATCTCCATTCTTTTCTTCTATCATTCTCCACCCATAACCATAATTTCGTTTTCCGGGATGTTCCCGGCTGGCCCCTGTATAGGCCTCATCGAGGCTTTCCTTTTTTATCAGTTTGCCTTTGTAAAGAGCCTGGTCAAATAAGAAAAGATCGTCGATTGTTGTGAAAATATTTTTGTCACCCAAAATGCCGTCCAGGTAATCATCATCATAATGTTTGCAATTAGCCTTATGTCCTGTAGTCTTGTTCTTAATCAATTTATTCGTATCCGGATTGCTTATCCAGGTATGATTCATTCCCAAAGGCTGGAATAGCTCATCTTTCATAAAATCAGCATATTTTTTGCCCGAAACTTTTTCTATTATGTTTACCAGCAGGCTATAATTCGTATTGCAATATTCAAATTTTTTGTTGGGTGGCGAATAGGCAGGCGGTTTTTTTTCAATCATGAGTTTAAGTAGCACCTCATTACTTATAGGCCTATCCTGGCAACAATACAAGCTATCGCAGAAGTACATATAATTGGCAAGGCCAGAGCGGTGTGTGAGTAATTGCTTTATGTTAATCTTCTTATAGGGAAATTCCGGAAAAAATTCATCGACCGTTTGCGAATACTTCAATAACCCCTTATCGTGAAGAATAATAACAG
>JABDFG010000048.1 GCA_013286655.1 Bacteroidota bacterium | reverse complement strand
AATCTTACCTTTTACGGAGAACCGGTTTCCGGTTTACAGGTAATGGGAATGTTAGAAACACGGACACTTGATTTTGAAAACATTATACTCCTCTCTGCTAATGAAGGGATTCTGCCCTCCGGTAAAACACAAAATTCATTCATCCCGTACGATGTAAAACGGGTATTCGGCCTGCCCACCTATTCCGAAAAAGATTCCATTTTCGCCTATCACTTTTATCGCTTGCTCCAACGTGCAAAAAACATCGAGATCCTTTACAACACAGAAAGCGATAGCCTCGGAGGGGGCGAAAAAAGCAGGTTCCTCTCCCAACTCTTATATGAATTTCCACAATTGAATAAGATCAGTCGCATCAAAGAACAATTTCTGGAAGTTAATATAGAAGCCCTGAAGGCCCCCTCCCCTATCATAATCAAAAAAACAGATGAAATAAGTGAGGTCATTCAACAAAAAGGCCGGAGCGGATATTCACCCACCCTGCTGAATATTTACCGAAACTGTTCCCTTAAATTTTATTTTCAGCTGATCGGCAACCTCAGAGAAACGGAAGAAGTAGAAGAAACGATCGGAGCAGACACCCTCGGCAATGTCATTCATAAAACGCTGGAAGATCAGTATACACCCTATGTCGACAAAGATTTAACCGAACCGGATCTAAAAAACATGAAAAAACAGGCAGGAGAAAAGTTAAGACAGCATTTTGAGTCCTATTACCCTCCGGACGATCTGGATTATGGCAAGAACTTATTAACGCTTAAAGTTGCTCATAAATTTCTGAACAATTTCTATGAGAAAGAGATGCTAGTCAGAAAACTGCTTTTTGCTGAAGGTAAAGCCATTGTTATCCGGCAACTGGAGCAAGAATTCGTAAGCACGATTACCATTCGGTCGGAAATCGTAAAAATAAAAGGAAAAATAGACCGGATCGACACCGTAGACAATACTGTCCGGATAATCGACTACAAAACAGGAAAAACGGAAGAAAAGGAACTAAACGTTAAAGAATTTGAATTATTAAAACACGGACAAACACTCAACAAAAGCTTTCAGTTGCTGACGTATGCATGGCTTTATACTAAAAACAACAAGCCGACAGGAAACCTTCAATCGGGCATCTTCAGCCTCCGGCAAATCAGTTCAGGATTAAAAACCGTAAAGATAAATGAGAGCGACACATTAACGCCAGTCGTCCTGAACAACTTTGAGACAATAATGAAAAACATCCTGGAAGACATCTATGATCCAGCCACACCTTTTACGCAAACCAATGATGAAAAAACATGCGTGTATTGTGACTTCAAAACCATCTGCAGCAAGTAAGATTTAAAGAGGCGCTTAATCGGTGAACTTATACCCAACCCCACGTATAGAATGAAAATAGCGGGGTTCCTTAGGATTTACTTCAAAATATTTACGAAAAGCCAGAATGTAATTATCAATTGTCCGGGTAGAAGGATACACATCCACCCCCCAGACCGTTTCCAGTATTTGCTCCCGGGAAACCACCCGTCCTTTACGGTCAATAAGCAGTTTCAGCAGCATCACTTCCCGTTTGGTTAATTGCCGCTCCACCTGCTCGACACCGGTAATTTCAAAAGTCAGAAAATTAATACTGTTTGTGCCAAAGACAAAGAGGTTTCCCACATCTGCAAGCTGTTCCGTTTTTTCAGAACGTTTTAATAGGATTTTGATACGCAGTAACAGCTCTTCCAGATTAAACGGTTTGGCCAGGTAATCATCTGCACCTAGTTTCAGCCCCCGGATCCTGTCATCGCTCCCCCCTTTGGCGGTTAAAAACAAAATGGGAACCGTCGCATTTTCCAGACGGATCATTTCGCAAAGGGCATATCCGTCCAATTCAGGCAGCATAACGTCCAGCACCAGCAAGTCGTACCTTGCCGCACGAAACTCCAGCAAGGCCACTTTTCCATTTTCAACAGCGTTTACATAATAACCCTCCAGCTCAAGGTTCAACTTCAGCGTTGTGCGCAGATGCTCTTCATCTTCAACCAGCAATATTCTTTTCAACATTTCTTGACAAAGTTAACTTTTTACAAAGTAACTTTACCATACCAAAAGTACTGATCTATGCCCGGCGAAGACATTCAAAACCTGCTATCAGCAGAAAGCTCCCTGCCCAAGGAGTTAAAAAAAATTGCGGAAAAAGTTTTCAATCAGGAACGCATCTCTTTTGAGGAAGGTATATCATTGTATACTACAGCAGAATTAGGATTTGTTGGCAGCCTCGCGAACTTCATCCGGGAGCAAAAGCATGGAAACAAAACTTTTTTCAACCGCAACTTTCACATTGAACCCACAAATATCTGCGTATTCGATTGCAAATTCTGCTCTTACTCCCGCTTATTGAAACAAAAAGACGGAGCTTGGGAACTGAACGAAGAAGAAATACTCAACATTATTAAAAAATACGACGGGCAGGCAGTAACAGAGGTCCACATTGTCGGAGGCGTTCACCCCAAGATGGGACTCCGCTATTTTGCCGACCTGATAAAGAAAATAAAAGAATACCGCCCGGACTTACATGTAAAAGCGTTTACAGCAGTTGAGCTCGAATACATGTTCCGGAAAGCAAAAATGAGTTACGAAGAAGGTTTAAACTATTTTAAAGAATATGGATTAAACTCCTTACCTGGAGGAGGCGCCGAAATATTTGACGAAGAAATCCGCAAACAGATATGTGAAGACAAATGCACCAGTAGCCAATGGCTGGAGATCCATGAAACGGCCCACCGTCTGGGAATTCCATCCAATGCAACCATGCTTTACGGACACATAGAAAATTTTGAACACCGTATTGACCACATGGACCGTCTACGCCATTTACAGGACAAGACGGGAGGCTTTAATACCTTCATTCCCCTTAAATTTCGTAATAAGGGCAACCAGATGAGCCATGTAAAGGAATCAAGCGTGGTAGAAGATCTCCGCAATTATGCAATAGCACGGATCTACCTGGACAACATTTCCCATCTGAAAGCTTATTGGCCGATGATTGGCCGTACAACGGCACAGTTAAGTTTAAGTTATGGGGTGGACGATATTGATGGAACCATCGACGACAGCACCCGTATCTACACCATGGCCGGATCGGAAGAACAAAATCCGGCACTCAGCACTCAACAATTAGTCGAACTTATCAAACAGGTGAACCGGCAGCCCATTGAACGGGATACCCTGTACAATGTCCTGCAAGACTATAGCTAACCACTTTTGTATGGATCAATTGCATCAGTTGCTTAAACAGTATTGGGGATTTTCCGAATTCCGGCCTTTGCAACTGGATATTATCCATTCGGTCATGCACGGAAATGACACCCTCGCCTTAATGCCTACCGGGGGAGGCAAATCCATCTGCTTTCAGGTTCCTGCGATGGCCCAGCCAGGCATCTGCATCGTTGTTTCTCCTCTGATTGCATTGATGAACGACCAGGTAGAAACGCTTAACAAAAAAGGAATAAAAGCAATCGCCGTTACATCTTCCATGAACAAACGGGAAGTAGACATAGCTCTGGACAATTGTGTATACGGAGGTATTAAATTTTTATACCTGTCTCCCGAACGCCTGAATAGTGATATCGTAAAAACACGGATCGGAAAAATGCCTGTCAACCTCATTGCTGTTGACGAAGCCCATTGCATATCACAATGGGGTTACGATTTCAGACCCAGCTACCTCAAAATAGCCGAATTAAGAAGCATTAAACCAGGTATAAACATATTGGCGCTCACAGCCACAGCAACCTCAGATGTCATAACAGACATCCAGTCAAAACTTGAATTTAAAAAAAACAATGTTCTTAAAAAAAGCTTTGCGCGGAACAACCTCGCTTATGTCGTGCTGTATGAAGAAGACAAATTAAACCGTATCGTCAAAATTTGCAACAATGTCAAAGGCAGTGGAATCATCTACGTTCGCAGCAGAAAAAAAACAGAAGAAATAGCACGTTTACTGAACCAAAATAATATCGTCGCCGATTATTACCATGCCGGATTAGCAAATTCCGTTCGCAGCAAAAAACAAAGTGACTGGCTCAACAGCACCAACCGGATCATTGTATGTACCAACGCCTTTGGAATGGGTATTGACAAACCAGATGTCCGATTGGTAGTCCACCTGGATTTACCGGACTCCATAGAAGCCTATTTTCAGGAATCAGGACGTGCAGGACGCGATGAACAAAAAGCATTCTCCGTACTTCTCTATGACAATGCCGACAAGATCGAGCTGGAACGGAACATCCGGACATCATTCCCTCCCATCGAAAGCATTCGGCAGATCTATCAGGCCATTGCCAATTATTACCAGTTAGCTGTGGGAAGTGGACAAGATCAGACATTCAGCTTCGACATAGCCGACTTATGTAACCGATACAACCTGAATGCGCTTACCGTTCACAATACACTCGGCTTATTAAAAAAAGAAGGCTACCTGACAATAACAGAATCTCTTTACCAACCCTCCCGGATTCATTTCAATGCACACAAAGATGAGTTATACAAATTCCAGGTGGCCCATAAAGAATTCGATGGTTTTATCAAACTATTGCTTCGCTCCTATACGGGGCTGTTTGACAACTACGTTAAGTTCAATGAAAACGATCTTGTTATCAAAAGTCAGTTGAAGTATGAGCAGGTGGTCCAACAACTTACTTATTTACACAAAGCCGGTTTGTTATCCTATCTTCCTCAAACCGAAGTGCCGCAAATTACCTTTACCCAGCCCCGGGTGGATGCGAATGCTTTAAACATTTCAAAAGAACATTTACAGGAACGGGAAGCCATCGCACTAAAACGTATGCACGCGATCGTAGAATATGCCAGTAACCCAGACAAATGCCGGAGCCAGATGCTACTGTCTTACTTCTCCGAAACCAACAGCGATCCCTGTGGAATATGCGATTACTGCCTGGAACGCAACAAAAAAGAAGTAAACAATCAGGAATTTGAGGACGTTTCCGGAGAAATAAAAAGCCTGCTTTTCTCAAACCATTTATCCCTCCGGGATCTGGTGGCAGCCGTTACCGGTGCGAACGAAAATAAAATATTGAAAGTGATCCAGTGGTTACTGGACAATGGACGGCTTTATTATGACCAGAATAATAAATTACAGTGGAAGGATTGACTGTTTTTTCTTTCGTGACCTGGCACTTTAATCTTTACTGCCAATGGGATAATTCTATCTTCTTTTTTTTAGCTGATACTTTTTACGGGAATGTCGTTTACCATGTATCACACCATAGATGATAATTGTATTGCCTTCAATAGTGTATATGATTAAGTAGGGAAATTTTTTTAACTGGGTTTGTCTTAGGTTGTTTCTTTTTACCTGATAGTTTAATGGATTTTGTTTTATTCTCTCTGTAGTGCTTCTGTACTCATTTGCAAACCGCTCTCCCAGGCCCGTAGATTGCATCTCATACCAAACGGCCGCCTGTACAAGATCCTCAAGGGCTTGCTGTTTAACTTCTATTTTATAATTCACTTTTTTAATCGACTTTTAACATGCTTCATCGTCTCTTCAACTGTATAACTTTTACTTTTCCCTGCGTTGTGGAGCGTTACTCGGTAGTCAATTTCTTTCCATTGATCCGATGAAAGCCCATATTCTTCTTCTTGTGTCTTTTCATTAATAATAGTGTATACAGCTTCTAAAAACTTACTGTCTTCTATGGAGTCGATTGCTTTATGCAGCTCTTTTCTTAAAGTCAGTGTTGTCATGCTTTCTAAGGTTTTGTTTCTATAAAGTTAACGTTTTTTAACGGCTTTTATTTGGGGAGGTTCATCCTTTTTTGCTCTTAAGTACCAAGCCTGCTTTGGAACCCTTGCCCGCTATTGTTTTTCAGCGCTTGCTTCGCACGCTTGAAAAATGTTACCCGGTAACACCCTCCGGGCTACTATCGGGGTTATTTAATTTTATGTTATCTCATTTTTCCTTTTCCTTCATCCTTTTTTGCTTGATCAAAAAAGGATGCAAAAAAATCAAGGCTTACAATAAATCGGGGATTTTTAATGGTATTTATGCAGCGCAGGCGAACTCACCCTTTGGGTTCGGGCAGCGCCTGCTTGCGCAAATGTCCATCTCAATAAATACCATCAAAAATGCTGATCCCGATTTCTTGTAGGCCGGGGGCCATCAGCGCAACAAAGTCACATTTCCTTCTTTTGTAACCGTTGAGCCATCAAACATCTTTGCATCCAGATGATAAGTCTAAAGAAGGGAAAGCAAATGCCAAAAGGAGTAAGCATTTTATCATATAAAAGTGTTTATTGGTCGATAATTAACTGCTATTTGCGGCAAACATAGACCATATAAAATATAAAGTCAAGTTTATCTCCGTCGAAACCGAAATTATTTTTTAAATAATTTAAAATCAGTGTTTTAAAATTCTAAAACAATAAGTTATTGCATGATCTACCGCAGAAATTTTCTCAGCAAAAACCAAATACCCAGGAACCCGAGTAGAGAAGCCAGTAACCAGTAAAGCAGTTGTGCATGATCCGGATGAATCAGTTCACGGGGAGCCTGCTGTTGTTCAGCACTCGGTGAAGGTGTTCCCACAAAAGTCTGTAAACCCAAATTGGACTTTAAAAAAGCCAGCTCATCCGTATAACTCAGTCCATTATTAACAACATAAAAATCATCCTTTTCATCCGGAAAATGTTTCCGGCTACGGCTGCAAAAATTCAATTCCGGTTTACCATAGCTTGTATAGATAGCATAAACGATCCATTCATCCCCCTTGTCTATTTGCATCTGGCAAGGGCCTGAACCATCATAATAAATAGCAGAGACTTTCGTGGCCGTTCCCTTATACAATTCATCAATGGTAAACCAGGCAACAGCCCGGCTTCTGACAATAGCTGTGGAATCCACGCGACCCCTGAAAATCAAATGGTATTGTTTTATCCCATCAGCAGACAACTTGACGATAGGAGGGCAATCACAGGCAACACCGGTTTTTGCGAAAAACAAAAGGAGGAAACAAAGGAATACTTTACACATCAGCGTCTGATAGAAGGTGAATTTTCTTTTATAAATCGAATGCTTTTATTCATTTCAGGGTACATCAGCTGATCGCTATTGACAAAGGCTATCTGTTTACGATAGCTACCGACCAACTTTTCAAGCTGAACAGACGACTTTTTAGGTCGTCTGAATTCCAGGGCTTGTACCGCAGTAAACAATTCAATTGCCAGTACCTGGTATACATTTTCAACAACCCGGAAACATTTTGTAGCGGCATTGGCACCCATACTTACATGATCTTCCTGTCCATTACTCGAAACAATGGAATCCACCGAGGCAGGCGTACACAATTGTTTATTCTGACTCACAATAGAAGCCGCTACATACTGAGGTATCATAAAACCCGAATTAAGTCCCGGATTAGAAACTAAAAAAGAAGGCAGATTACGTTGCCCGGAAATCAATTGATACGTCCGGCGTTCGGAGATACTCGCAAATTCAGCGAGTCCGATCGCTAAAAAATCAAGTGCCAACGCTAAAGGTTGCCCATGAAAATTTCCTCCGGACAATATGCAATCCTGTTCCGGAAAAACAGTTGGATTATCGGTAACAGAATTAACTTCGGTCGTACATACCCGATCTGCGTATTCAATCACATCCCGGGAAGCACCGTGAACCTGGGGAATACAGCGGAATGAATAAGGATCCTGAACATGCTCCTTCTTCGATTTTATTAATTCACTGCCGGACAATAGACTCAGTATATTTTTTGCAACAAGCAATTGTCCTTTATGCGGACGAACCTCCTGAATAAGGGAACTGAAGGCCTCCGGACGTCCATCAAACGCTTCCAGTGAAATGGCAGAGATCACGTCTGCCCAATCCGCAATTCGCTTGGCCTGCGATACGCACCAGCTGGAATATGCACTCATAAACTGAGTGCCATTCAATAAGGCCAAAGCCTCCTTAGATCCGAATTTCAAAGGCCTCCACCCAAGAACCTTTAGCACAGATATTGATTCCTGTCTCTTGCCCTCATAAGTAACCTCCCCAAAACCCATCAGGGGCAAAGCCAGGTGCGCAAGTGGCACAAGATCTCCCGAAGCCCCCAAAGAGCCCTGCTGGTATACAATGGGCAGAATATCCTTGTTGAAAAAATCGATCAATCTTTGAACTGTTTCCAACCGCACACCCGAATAACCATAGCTTAAACCCTGTATTTTCAGCAAAAGCATCACCTTCACAATCTCCGGGGGAACTTCCTCACCCACACCACAAGCGTGCGACACAACCATGTTTCTCTGCAATTTCTCCACATCTCCTGCCGGAACGGAGGTAGTATACAATGCCCCAAAACCCGTATTAATGCCGTAAACAGAGATATTCCTATTCTTCAGTTTTTTATCCAGATAGTTCCTGCAGGACTGGATCTTTTTCCTGGCATCCTCCGAAAGTGAAAGCGTATACTTTTCCCTCACCAGCCTGTCCACAAGGCCAAGATCCATACGCTGAGAAGATATACGATGCGTTTTAACCATTCAATTGGTATTTACTCAATTATTTTAAACGTTCAATCACCTGATCAATACTCAATTTTTCCTGAGCCCCGGTGCTCATGTCTTTAAATGTCAACATCCCGCTTTGCAGTTCATCCCCGCCAACCACCACCACAAATGGAATTTGTTTTTTATTGGCGTAATCAAACTGCTTTTTAATTTTCGTAAGATCCGGATAGAGCTCCGCATTTATTCCCGAAGCGCGAACCTTGGGCAGCAGCGATAAACAATAGTTCTGTTCCCCTTCCCCAAAATGAGTGAAGAGCAATTTAGTGGTCAACCTGGAATAATCTATTCCATCAAATTTATTCAGCTCTGTAAGCACGTCAAAAATCCGGTCGATACCAAACGAAATTCCCACACCAGAAACATTCGGCAAACCAAAAACACCCGTTAAATCATCGTAACGACCTCCACCACAAATACTGCTGCTAAGCGTACCCTCCCGGGCTTTAATTTCGAAAATGGCTCCGGTATAATAGTTAAGGCCACGGGCAAGGGTAATATCAAGTTCTAAACTGGAGTTGGAAAGTTTAAAGTTGGAAAGCTGCTGAAAAATGTATTCCATTTCTTCGATTCCTTTTTTTCCGATCGCTGAATTTTCAAGAAGTTTTTTAAGCAATTTTAATTTATCATCCGTACTTCCTTTGAAAAGAATAAGCGGTTGTAATTTTTCAATCGCCAGTGTCGATATAGCTTTTCCAACAAGTTCCTTATTCACTCCTTCAACACCGATCTTGTCCAGTTTATCAATCGCAACGGTTATCTCCACAATCTTCTCCTTCTCGCCGATCACTTCTGCAATGCCTGCCAGTATCTTTCTATTGTTGATCTTAATCGTTACGGGAACATTCAGTTTCGAAAACACTTCATCCATCAATTGAACTAATTCTACCTCGTTCAACAAAGAAGCACTTCCGATTACATCTGCATCACACTGAAAAAACTCCCGGTAGCGGCCTTTTTGGGGCCGGTCTGCCCGCCAGACGGGTTGCATCTGGTAACGTTTAAAAGGAAAAGTAAGTTCATTCTGGTGTTGGACAACGTAACGGGCGAAAGGAACAGTAAGATCGTAACGTAAAGCCTCCTCAGGTGGTAATAGTTTTTGAAGCTTTTCACCTCTGGGCAAAATCTTAAATATCAACTTATCCCCCTCCTCACCATACTTCCCCATCAGAGTCTCCAGGTTCTCCATAGCAGGTGTTTCAATGGGAGCGTAACCATAACGCTGAAAGACTGTTCGTATCGTGTCGAAAATATAATTTCTCCGCACCATTTCAGTAGGAGAAAAATCACGGGTACCTTTGGGAGTTCCTGGCTTCATATAATTAAACCACCAGCTTTTTATACCTCACCCTTTTCGGTTCCACATTGCCCAATCGCTTTTTCTTATTCTCCTCGTATTCGGTATAGCCACCCTCGAACCAATAGATATTCGAATCTCCTTCAAAAGCCAAGATATGCGTACACACCCGGTCAAGAAACCAACGATCGTGGGAAATAATAACCGCACAACCTGCAAAATCCTCCAAGGCCTCTTCCAACGCACGCAGTGTGTTCACATCCAGGTCATTGGTTGGCTCATCCAGCAACAATACATTTCCTTCACTTTTCAATGCAATGGCCAGGTGCAAACGGTTACGCTCACCACCGGACAATACCCCGCATTTCTTACCCTGGTCAGGCCCGTTAAAATTAAAGCGTGAAATATAGGCTCGGGAATTAAGCGGCCGGCCGCCTATCTGAACAATTTCATTTCCACCCGACAGAACTTCGTAGATCGTTTTATTCGGATCAATATCACTGTGGCTCTGATCAACATAACCAATCTTAACCGTAGGTCCAACTTTAAATTCGCCCTTGTCTGCTTTTTCCTGGCCCATGATCATCCGGAAAATAGTCGTCTTACCGGCACCATTCGGACCAATAATACCAACGATACCCGCAGGGGGAAGTTTAAATGTCAGGTTATCATACAGCAATTTATCCCCAAAGGCCTTAGACACCCCAGTAGCCTCAATCACCTCATTTCCTAAACGAGGACCATTCGGGATAAATATTTCCAGCTTTTCTTCCTTCGTCTTCACGTCCTCCCCCAGCATTTTTTCGTAATTCTGCAAGCGGGCCTTTTGTTTTACCTGACGCCCCTTTGCGCCCTGACGGACCCAGTCCAATTCACGCAACAATGTTTTCTGACGCTTGCTTTCCGTCTTCTCTTCCTGCGCTAAACGTTTTTGTTTCTGATCCAGCCAATCGGAATAATTACCTTTCCAGGGGATTCCCTCACCTCTGTCCAATTCCAATATCCAACCGGCAACATTATCCAGGAAATAACGATCATGCGTTACTGCCAGTACCGTCCCCTTGTAATTTTTCAAATGCTGCTCCAGCCAATCCACCGATTCTGCATCCAGGTGATTCGTCGGCTCATCCAGTAATAAAATATCCGGTTCCTGTATCAATAGACGGCACAGGGCCACACGCCGACGCTCTCCCCCCGACAAATTCTTAACAGAAGCGCTGCTTTCCGGGCAACGCAACGATTCCATTGCCTGCTCCAGGCGATTATCCAGGTTCCACAAATCATGCTGTTCGATCTGGTCATTCAGGCGAGCCTGCTTTTCAATCAGTTTGTTCATCTCCTCGTCGCTCATAGGCTCCGCAAACTTATTGTTCACCTCCTCATATTCCTTCAGAATAGTCACAAACTTCATCGCTCCTTCCCGAACGATCTCAATAACCGTTTTGCTGTCATCCAACTGAGGTTCCTGTTCCAGGTAGCCAATTGAGTAACCAGGGGAGGCATGCAGTTCACCCTGGAAATTTTTTTCAATTCCAGCGATAATCTTCATAAGCGTCGATTTACCCGAGCCATTCAATCCAAGAATTCCAATCTTAGCTCCGTAATAAAACGACAAATAAATATCCTTTAAAATGGTTTTTCCGGTATTCAGTGTCTTGCTGACATTCACCAGGGAAAAAATAATCTGTCTTCCTTCTGACATAGTTGTTGGATTATAAATTTTGAAACTCAAATATACGTATACTATTTTTTCTATACCTTTGGAAAACATGAAAAATTCAGTGCATATTGCAGCAAGCATTCTGGCGGGTATTCTGATAGCCGTTTCCTGTAAAACAACAAAGCCCGTCCAGACAAATGCAGCTCCTAAAGTCACCTTAACGTACAATGGCAGTATAAAAAACATACTTGAACAAAACTGCAACAGTTGTCATAACAACCCTGAAAAGAAAAAAGGCGATTTCAGAAATTACGCAGGTATAAAAGCCAAAATAGATAATGGTACATTTAAAGACCGGGTAATCGTTAAAAAAGACATGCCCCCTTCTGGAAGAAATCCCATGTCGGCAGAAGATTACGACAGCTTGAAACAATGGCTGGAAGCCGGTACTCCGGAGTAATGACAACTTATCGCATAAAATTTTTCACAGCTTTCCTTCTTTTTGCGGGTTTCTCATTGGCACAGAATTCCGGCAAAATGAATTTCGAACTGTCCAGAAAAATCCGTAATAAGAACTTTCAGAATCAACGCACTTCCGTATTGATAAAAGGAGATGTCAACAAAATCAAAGCGGAAATCGAAGCATTGGACGGAAAGTTCAAATACGCATCGGGAGACATCGCAGCAGTTACTATTCCGATAAAAAATCTGGAACTTTTGGCCGGTAAAAACTACATCCGGCGTATCGAAGCCCGCATTCCACATATTCGTGCACTGAGCGACAGCATGCGGATCAAAGCCAACGTGAATCCGGTACATGCAGGGCAGGCTCCCTTAACCCAGGGATACGACGGAACCGGGGTCGTAATCGGATTTATTGATACCGGCATTGATTTTACAAATCCGGATTTTAAAGATAGTTTAACCGGCAAAACAAGACTGAAATTTATTTGGGATCAGAATAAGCCAACGGCCTCCAATACACCCTCGAAATACGGATACGGGCAAGAATGGAACGGCCCACAGATCGATGCCGGACTCTGCACAGAAAATGATATCGCATCATCGGGACACGGAACGGCCTCCTGCGGCATTGCGGCAGGTAACGGCAAAGGCTCTCCGGGACATAAATACATGGGGGTCGCTCCCGCTGCTGATCTGATTGTCGTAGCTTTAAATTTCAATTCCACTTCCGGCGCCATTCCCGACGCAGTCGATTATATTTACAGTGCAGCATTAGCATTGGGAGAACCTTGTGTGATTAACTTAAGCGTAGGAGACTATTCCGGTTCACACGATGGAAAAGATTTGCAGGCACAATTAATGGACAGTATGCTGATGGAGCATACCGGCAGAGCAATGGTTGCTTCAGCTGGAAACGAAGGGGGGCAATTTATTCACCTGGGGTATAACCTTTCGGCAACCGACACGGATTTCACCTGGTTCAAATTCAATAGTTCAGACTATGTAATCGAATTTTGGGCAGATACCCTGCATTTTAAAAACGCCCAAATGGCCATTGGAGCTGATAAGAATTCTCCCGCTTATTCATTCAGCGGCAGAACAAAATTTATCAGTACCTCTGACAACCTGGGTCTTATTATGCTGGATACCCTCTACAATGCAGCAGGAGACAGAATCGCCAAGGTAGAATCCAATACAACACTAGTGGGTGGAACCTACGACATCTCTTACCTGATAATCCCTGATTCAAATTCAGCTGCTTATAACTGGAGACTGATGCTTACCGGACAAGGCAAATTCGATTTGTGGGATTTTGGGATGGTCAGTGATAACCTTCCCATAGCACCTGATTTCCCTTCCATTATCCACTATCAGTTGCCGGACACACTTCAAACGATCTGCAGCAGCTATCAGTGCCTGGATCATGTCATTACGGTGGGAAACTACGACAACAAAAAAACCTATGTTGATTTTAAAGGAGTCCGTGTAGAGCCATTTCCGAAGATCATCCCCGGAAATATTGACCTCTCGTCGAGCATAGGACCTACACGTGATGGCAGAATAAAACCCGATATAGCAGCTCCGGGAGCAATAACAATTACCACCGGCGTATTGTCCCTGGTTCCTTATTATGACAGCGTTGCTCCAACCGGTCTTGATCAGACCGGTTATTTCAGGGCAGGGGGAACATCCGCAGCAGGTCCGGTCGTAGCAGGAGTGGCTGCTTTATACCTGCAAAAAAATCCAACAGCGGATTACTTAGAAGTTAAAAAAGCAATTCTCGCCTGTCCCAAAACCGATTCATTCACGGGAATCGTCCCTAATAACTCCTGGGGATACGGCAAAATAGACGCCTTTTCCACCCTAACAGCCTGCGTAACCGGGATCAATCCCCTGCCTGCTAAAAACAATATGCTTTCCATTTATCCAAATCCCTTTACGGAACAAACAGTCATTGCCTTTGATTTCGATCCGATGACAATACATTCATCCGTCCGACTTGAAATTTACGATATCATTGGAAAACTGGTCCGGACCATTCCGATAACCGGACAAACTTCCCCGGTAACTTTTTTCAGGGGTCAATTGGAAAGTGGCAGTTATATCTGCAACCTGGTAATTGATAACACGATCATTCAATCAGGTAAACTTCAGGTGATGTAGGATGGACACGACACAACAAAGTACAATAGGAAAATACCTTTCCCTCATAAAATTCAGTCACACCATTTTTGCGATGCCCTTTGCATTGATTGGGTTCTTTTTAGGTGTCCGGCAAAGTGAGGCTCCCCTTAACTGGAAATTATTTGCGTTGATGATTTTATGCATGATCTTTGCTCGCAGCGCTGCTATGGCATTTAACCGGTACATTGACCGTTCCTTTGATGGCGCAAACCCCCGTACACGTATCCGGGAAATTCCATCAGGTCTTATTCGTCCGGGTTCAGCTTTCATCTTTGTTATTTTAAATTGCCTGCTTTTTGTCAGCACTACGTGGTTTATTAATAAACTATGTTTCTGCTTATCCCCCGTGGCGTTACTGGTAATACTGGGTTATAGCTATACCAAACGTTTTACCGCCCTCTGCCACCTCATTTTAGGAGTTGGTCTTTCGCTCGCACCAATAGGTGCATACCTGGCCGTAACCGGGAAATTCGCCTTATTGCCTGTACTTTTTTCTTTCACCGTTTTATTTTGGGTCAGTGGGTTTGACATCATTTATGCCTTACAAGATGAGGAGTTCGACCGCTCCCAGGGATTAAAATCCATTCCCGTTTATTTGGGTACTGTAAATGCCCTTAGATTCTCTACACTGTTACACCTGTTAAGTGTTCTGATGGTAAGCTATGCAGGTTACAGCGCATCTTTCGGAATAACCTACTGGTCGGGCGCACTTCTGTTTGCCGCTTTACTTGTGTACCAGCATTCACTTGTAAAACCAGGTGATCTGAGTAAAGTAAACCTGGCCTTCGCTACCACGAATGGGATTGCAAGCATTATTTTTTCCACCTTTGTTTTGGCTGAACTCCTCACCTGATGTTACGCAAAATCTTTCAGGCGTTTATTCTGCTCGTGCTGATCACTACATTAACCCTGGTCATTTGCAATAGTTGGATTATTCATCAGACCAAAAATCAGATTTTCTCCGACATAAACACCATTCCTGAGAACAAGGTAGGCCTGGTGCTGGGAACAAGTAAATATTTCATGAACGGTAGTGGAAATCTATTTTTTAAATACCGGATAGAAGCGGCTGTTAATCTTTTTAAAGCGAATAAAATAAAACACATCATCGTCAGCGGCGATAACCATAAATTAGCTTACAACGAGGCCGCTGACATGAAAAAAGCCCTGCTGGAACAAGGCATACCCGATAGTTGCATCACACTTGATTATGCCGGATTCCGGACACTCGATTCCGTGATTCGCTGTAAAAAAGTTTTCGGACAAGATAAATTCACCATCATATCACAGGAATTTCATAACCAACGAGCCTTGTTCATCAGCAATCATTATAACATAGATGCCATCGCTTTTGATGCTCAGGCAGTCCCCGAAGATCTTTCCATTACAACAACTTTCAGAGAATACTTCGCAAAATTCAAAGCCGTGCTGGACATATATGTCCTGCACGAAGAACCCAGGTTTTTAGGGGAACCTATAAAAATAAAGGCTTGACAGGTTCTAATTGATTCACTTCGGCAGAAATAACGATATTATTTATGATAACTAAATCTTCACCCCTATCATCAGAATATCGTCGATCTGCTCATGATGTCCCTTCCAGGATTCAATCGTGAAATCCAGTTTATTTTTTTGATTCTGCATAGACATTGATTGAGCTTCAATCAATGTCCGTTGGAGATTCTTAACCATAAATTTTTTACCCTTAACCCCTCCAAACTGATCCGCATAACCATCGCTGAAAATATACACCGCATCTCCTTTCATTAACTCAATCACATGCGTATTAAACTTGCGCTCCTGTTCGTATTGCAAACCCCCAATTGGAAATTTATCCCCCTTCGTATCGAACAGCTGGCCATTACGGATCAGGTACAAAGGTCGATTAGCCCCCGCAAATTCCAGCTTTGAAAAATCCTTATGTATCGCGATCAAAGCCAGGTCCATCCCATCCCGGTTTTCCGATTTTTCAGAATCCTGTTGCAAGGCATGGCGAACTCCCTTGTGCAATTGATTTAAAATATCACCCGGTTGGTATAAACCTTTCTCATTAATGATCTGGGTAAGTAAATTATGACCGATCATACTCATAAATGCTCCCGGAACCCCATGCCCGGTACAATCTACCGCCGCAAGAATATAACGTTCTTTCGTTTCCGCATAAAAATAAAAATCACCACTAACAATAGCTTTGGGTTTATATAAAATAAAACAGGCCGGCAAAGCTTTGCTGATCAGGCCGGCCGCTGGAAGAATCGCCTGCTGGATCTGGCGGGCATAATTAATACTATCCGTGATTTCCTTGTTCTGATTTTCTACAATTAATTTCTGATTTTCGATTTCTCTTTTCGCAGCCCTTGTAATTTTGTACTGCCGATAAACAACAAAAACAATGATCAGGACCAGTAAAAAACCGACTATAAAAAAATAAATCAGAGTTGCCTGTTGCTTGTTGCGGGCATTTTGAGCCTCATTTTGCAGGTTCAAACGACCTATTTCGCTTTCTTTTTTCTCCGTTTCATACTTGGTCTGCAATTCATTCATGCTCCGGGTATTGTTTTCATTGAACAAAGAATCTTTGATGTCCGAAAACAATTTAAAATAAGCATAAGCCTGTTTATATTGTCCCATTTTATTGTAAATATCCGAAAGGCTGTCGTAACACTTTTTTTCAATTTCCTTACGGCCTATTTCCGTTGCAATCTTCAGGGCTTTATTCAGAAAATCTATCGCCAGCGGAAAATTATTCTCATGGGAATAAACAGTAGCGAAATTCGTATAACAGATGGCCAGGTTTGCCTTGTCATTACCACGAACATATATGTCCATGGCTTCATTGTAAAACTTTAGCGCTTCAGAATAACTTCCCATAGAGCTATTGCACATACCAATATTAAGGAGAGATAATCCTATGGAAGAACTATCCTTAAGTTCTTTGTAGATATTAAGAGCCTGTTGATAATGCAACATCGCCTGTACTACGCCCCCATTCTTATAGTACATGACTCCTAAATTATTTTCAATAAGCGCTATACTATTATTATCCTGTAAATCATGTGCAATTAACAATGCGTCCCTGTAATATTTTTCCGTATTTATATAATCCGTTTTCGCCATGTAAATACTCGCAATACCATTATACGCTTCTAAAATAGTTGTTTTGTCATTGGCTCTTTTTGCCAGCTCACTGGTTTTGATATAGCATTGTAATGCATTTTCATAATTTCCTTCATAGTAATATGCCGCAGACAACCTGTTATATAACAAAGGAAGTTTTTTTGAAAAATTACCCTGTTGGCCTATACTAATGGCTTCATTATACAAGGCGATCGCTTTATTATATTGACCCGATAGGATAAAAATATAGCCCAAATTATCCCGCCCATTTATACGTCCTCTGCTAAAAGAAAGACTATCTCCCAGACTAATCGCCCGGACGGCAAATTGTTTGGATTTTTCCCAATCAATATCTGCATAGATACCTGCAAGTTTATTAAAAGCATTGACACGTGAAGTATCCTTTAAAGAGGGTAGTACCTTTAACAAACTATCTGCTACTTTGTTCGAAAAACAAATGGATAAGCAATTAATCCAAAAGATTAAAAGCAAAAAACACTTCTTTTGTGAAAATGATCCGATCATTCAAACAAAAGTATACAAAAACAAACCCCGTTAGAGCGGGGTTTGTAATTTAATTTCAAATAAGGAGCTATTATTTCAATTCCACAATCCGCTGATTGTAAATCGCATTATTTACAGCGAGCTTAACCAGGTATATACCACCCGAGAAACCCGCATCTTTTGCGCTGAAAGTATAGGTATAATTACCCTCATTCAGAACTCCGTTTTCAAGAACTGCAATTCGCTCCCCCAATAAATTAAAAACATCCAGTGTAACAGCAGATTTTTCAGTTACCTGAACATTCAATATTACCCTGCCACTGTATGGATTAGGATAGGCCTTCAGCAAAGAAGAAACACCTGAGGAACTAATCGGGCTAATTCCGGTAGTATTCTGAATATAAATTACCGTATCATTCACATAATAATTTTTGTTCGGGACGGAATCATGACCACTCACACTCACAGTATAACTGGAATCCATAGGCAATCCTGCTATATCCGCAAAAATGACATAATCTCCGGCCGGAACATTGGTAAACTGGTAAAATCCATGAGCATCTGTTGTAGTTGTGGATACTATATCCGCAGAAGCATTCGGTTTCTTTCCAAGACCTATACCAACTCCATTAATTCCATCATTGGCACTGGTAACCGAATTTATCTGATTGGGTTGACTCAGGCGCAATCCGTTAAATCCGAAACCCTTCAGAATGGTACCGTTAATAACCGAAGTTCCACTTAAAACAGGTAATTGATCAATGTCAATATTCCGGGCAAAATTACCACCACAACTTACCATAGCTACAGAAGCAGAATCCCAATAATAAGTAGCCGTATCATTTTTAAACTTAGGATCCAGGTAATACATAGCTGTCAGACGGGGATATGTTTTAACATCCGGGTAAAGCCTGATCACGTATGCTCCGCCACCAATTTTCGTCGTATCAAAAGCATAAGCTCCTGCAGAATTCAAAGCAACAGAATCCACTACCGGCCAGAACCCCGGGCGGCCCGGATTTTTATAAAGCAAAGCATATCCTTTTTGAATGACTCCGGAACCATTATCATAGGTTGCCTTTCCGTAAATTTTACCCAACGAATCGGTGACATTCACGTACACAGAATCAGAGGAAAAACAAGTACCCGTCGAATCCGAAAGAGACAAATAGTATTTGGAAGCTCCAGCCTTTGAAGCCGTAAATTGAGTAGAAAGCGAATCACTGCTGAAACCAAGCGCATAATCATACCAGTATACGCCGATCACTCCTTTGGTCACTCCTGTACTCGCATGTGCATCCAGCTTAACCACGGAGCCCTGGCAGATGCCCTTTATACTATCCGTTGCAACCCGGGCAATGGGATTTTCGACAGTAACTTTTATCATTACTGAATCAATGCATGTACCACGAATAAGCTGTACTTTATATATGGAGGTGATAGTAGGGGATACAGTAAGAGCATTAAGGGTATCCTTACTAAGGAGAGGAGCCCCGACCAAAGCACTCCAGAGATACGTTGGTTTTGTCCTGATAGGTGGTGTAACAGAAAGGTTAATCGGAATCCCTCCACCCTTACATACAAGAGTATCAGGACTCACGTAAGTAGGCGTTATTGGAGAGTATATTCCACTGGATACCGTTACTGATGCGCTATACCCTCCTGCCCCACATTGATCGTAAACCGTAACATAATAAGTACCTGCTGTAAGATTTCTTAACGTATCACCCGCAATGGTATCATTCTGACCATTATTCCAGCTCCAGTTATTGACATGGGGCAGTAATCCACCCGTAACAGACAACTCAACAATACCATTACTTCCGTTGAAACAACTAGGAGGTATCCCCAAATTATTTCCAAAAGTCATCTGGGTAAAAGAATAGACAGAAATCCCACTCGAATTTGTTACCGTTCCGTTCTGGTCACCATAAGTAACAACTCCTTTACCCTTAGCTTTTATATGATCGAAACTCATACTATTTACACAATTAGCTCCCCCATTTACATCGTATAAGATGGTAGAATCAGGACTATTTCCAATAACTGCAGAATAGTATCCCTGAAATTCCTGAAATTTAAAA
>JABDFG010000047.1 GCA_013286655.1 Bacteroidota bacterium | reverse complement strand
GGTAACCGGTAGAGTCCAGGCCATCAAAGGTAACCAAGCCAATAGAAGGAGGAGCTATACCAAAAGTACGATTCACAAAAACAGCCTTGTCCAGCCATTTGGTTGTATCCGGAAAAGTACCTTCTTTGGAAAAATCATCTTTAAATGGGAGTGTGTCGTTTGGCAGTGGACCGGCAGGCGGCTTAACGTGATGTTTTACAAATCCCTGCTGCTGATTGGAAAGGACGGGATTCATTTGCAGGCGCATCAGCTTTTCCGTTTGCGCAAATATCCCGGATCCACCTGCAAAAACAAACAAAAGAATACCTAAGCGGATAACGTTTTTCATTGCGGATTGTTTGTGGTATCAGCTGCTGCTGCCAGCTTTTCTTTTTTATTCGTAAAAAACAAATCAACGCTACTGCCCATGCGGATATTCGCTTCTTTACTTGGACCCGGAATTTGCCGGTAAACTTTTTCTTTTACTGAATCGACCGGTTCTTCAAAGGTAGGTACGCCTTCTGATAACGAAAATTCGGCGAGTTTTTCCAATGCCAGGGACCGGGTTAATCCCCGTAAGTCCGGAACGATTACTTTTTCATCGCTCAGGCCTTTCCCTATTATTAAATCGACAATTGTTCCTTTAGCGATGGAGGCTCCGGCTTCTACTTTTTTTCCTTTTACCAGCTGCTCCAGCACACAATTGGCGCATTGATCCGGTTTAAACTTTGGATGCCCGTATTTTAAGCCATAGGATTCCAGCATGCTGATCGCCTGTCTCAGGGATTTGTCTTTTAGCTTGGGCATGATCACTTGTGGCGGCAATTGGGTAGTAACGTATAAATAGATGGTTCTATTTTCTTTTACGTTTATTTTTTTTTCAGGATCCTGGCGAATGACGATTCCTTTGGGCCCTTTTGGATCGTAAATGGAGTCGATGATCCTGTACCTCAGCTTTTTATCTTGTACAAAGGTATTCAGATCTGCTATTTTAACTCCGGTAAAGTCGGGAACTTCGATGGTTTCTCCATGATGGGTATAGCTATCCAGCCATCTGAAGATGATCCACATGGAGAGGAATAGCAGGAGAATGGCTATTCCTATATGCTTTAGGAAAGGCTTGTTTTTAAAAAAATGCAAAATTTTTTTCATCAGTTATTCGAAATCCATTCTTGAGCTTAAATTTACGCAAGATTTGCCAATTCCAGCTTTTTCCGCGCGAATGCGAAATCGAGTATTTTATCTATGAAATCGTAGGGCTTGTAACCGTTTATGGCGGATTGATGAAAGATACAGGTTGCCGGGGTCATTCCGGGTAGTGAATTGACTTCTATAAAGATCACTTCTATTTTATCTGCTGTGTAAATGCGAACGAATGCGTCTATACGGGTATAGCCTCTAATGTTTAGCAGCTTTGCGGCTGCTTCAAAGGTTTGTTTTACTTTTTCAGAGATTTTCTGACGTTCCATAGGGTCCGGGGAATAACGGGCGGGTGTGATGTTCTGGCCCTGGCCGGCTAAAAATTTTTCTTCCAGGGAAAGGACTTCTCCTTCCGACAGGGCTTCCGACGCCTCGAATACTTCATAGCTGAGGTTTCCTGCCTTATCGTATTTCGTGAGCATCCCTCCTGTTATTTCCAAAAAGTGTTTTGCGTCCCTTTTTGTGATCAGCTCTTCTGCGAGCATCACTTTTTTCATCGGGAATTCTTCTTTCGCCTTGATGTGTAATAGTTCCGAGGCAGGAAGGTCTAATTCTTCCTTTTTCCTGAAAATAAGCTTGGCAAAGGCTTGGAATTCTGCCGGGGTTTTGATTTTACGGACGGCTGAGCTACAGCCGTCATCTACCGGTTTGGCTATAAATGGATACTTGATTACCGAATTTATCGTAGCCATTACCTTGGCTGGATCTTCCTGCCATTCTTCCTCTCTGACCAGCAAATGTCCAGCCACCAGGAAACCATTTTCTTTTAATAGTTCATTTGTTCTGTATTTATCAATGGTGATCCTGGAACTTTCTACCCCTGATCCGTTATAGGGCAACCCTACCCTATCCAATTGTTCCTGGACGGCTCCGTCCTCGCCGGGACGGCCATGTAGGGCAATAAATACACAATCCACCATTTTCTTCAGCTCGTTGTAATCCAGCTTTTGAGGTGTTGCGAGGCTTTCCGCACTTGAATACTTTTGAGTAATGGTGGAACATTCTCCGATGATCTCCTGAATCACTTCATGCACCTGGTACTTCTCGATCTTTTCTTTGATATCGTCCGCATTGTCTTTTAATAACAGGTTAATGGGTACTTTGTACATCTTATGCTCTTGTTCGTTTCCTGTCAGGAATACCGGAATGGGTTCGTATTTGGAGGAGGAAGCCAACTTTTCATAGATATTACGTCCGCTTTCTACCGAGATATGTCGTTCGGAGGAGTATCCTCCAAATAATACGGCTACTTTGATGCGCTCTGCTGTTGCTTTTTGATCTTGCTGAATGGCCTGGTCAAGGGTTTCGAGCAAAGCATCAAAACGTCCACTGTTGTTGGAAGCAATGATCCGCTGAGCGAGGGAAGTCCGGATGATATAGGTCAGGAACCGGGAAGGATTGAGTCCAATTTCTGCTGCCTGGTGAAAAAAGAAGGAAGATGGCATCATTCCGGAAGTAGTGTTTGGATCGTTCAGGAATATTTTACCTTCTTTTCCAACAAATCCGTCTATGCGGGCATATACATCAAAATGTAGGGCTTTAAACAGGCGTTCGCATTCTTTGCGGATTTCCTGGATCTTCCCGGAAGGCAGGTCAATCGGAGTGATCTTTCTGGAAAGACCCGGAAGGTATTTTGAACGGTAGTCAAATAGCTCTTTGCCTTTTCTGATCTCCGTCGGAGGTAAGGCGATCGGGATTCCCTTCTCATCCTGGAGAACGATACAGGAAAATTCTTTGCCTTCAATAAAGCCTTCTGCCAATACGGTGCTTTCTCCATCGAGGGATTCCAAAATAAGTACCTCTTCTTTCTTAAAAGCTTCATCGAAGTACTCCAATAGTTTATCGGGATGGTAGATCGTTTTTTGAACTTTATCTTCTGTACTGTAGACCTTAGACTTTGAACTTTGAACTCTGACTGGCATACCTAAGCCTTCCCGGATATCAGAAAGCGTACGAACGTATTCATTTTTCTGTTCTGTACTCTTTTCCTTCCATTCTTTTGCGCTGAGTATCCTGGTGAAGAAAGCCTTCTCTACAACTGATTTAAATTCTTGTAAATCAGCATTGTATAAAACACTAACTCCTATGGAAGAACCTTGATTTGCAGGTTTAATAACCAAGGGGAAGCCTATTTCCTTTTTAACTTTTTCAAAGATGCGCTGATCATTATCCCGTTCTTTCCAGGAATTCCGATCTATGCCCAGAAATGCCGGACTTGCAAATCCTGCGTTCACCATCAGCTCTTTTTGAACAGCTTTGTTCATTCCGATCGAGGAGGGCAGAATACCGGAACCGGAATAGGGAATGTTCAGGTATTCCAATAGCCCTTGAATCCGACCATCTTCCCCATTGGAACCATGCAGACACAAAAAGGCAAAATCCATCAGAGCTGAAAGTCCGGAAGGATCTATTTTGGTTCCTATTTTATTGATCAATCCCTCTTGTTGTTTTATCGTCAAGGGACCCAGGTTCTCTGCATATACCTGGAATACTCCTTTGGAAGGGGGAACCAAATCTGAGGGAGGGTAAAAATCACGGATACTGCCTTTGTATACATTTTTCCAATCCAATAGTACAAAGTTGCCGAAGCTGTCAACAAATATGGGAATGGCTTCAAAAAGAGATTTGTTCAGGTTATCGTATACCGTACGTCCTCCTGCGAAGGATATTTCGCGTTCTTTGGAAGTACCGCCGAAGAAGATTCCGATTTTCATTTTCATAAACTTCCGATTCGCGTCTTTTGTGGACCGTTCTGCCCACTAGTATCTGCAAAAATAACTCCAATGTTCTTAAAATGCGACGAATAGGACAGCATGTATCAGCATATACCTGTTAATAAGTGTCTTTCAGAAAAGCTATCAACTTTGAGATAGCTTTCGCGCGGTGACTGATCGTGTTCTTTTCTGCCAGGCTCATCTGAGCGAAAGTTTGGGTATAGCCTTCCGGTTGAAAGATTGGATCGTAACCGAAGCCTTGTATGCCTTGTTTAGCTGTTGTAATTGTTCCATTAACGGTGCCTTCGAATTGAAATTCCTTGCCTTCCAGGCAAAGGGCGATAACCGTTCTAAAGCGTGCCTTTCGATTTTTAAGTCCTGACATTTCTTGCAGGATTTTGGCGATGTTGTCAGCTGCAATTTTTTGTTCTCCAGCATACCTGGCTGAGTATACCCCCGGTCTTCCGTCCAGAGCCTCAATTTCCAGGCCGGAATCGTCGGCAAAACAGTTTACCTTGTAGTTTTCACTTACGTACCTGGCTTTCTGAAGAGCATTTCCTTCCAGAGTGGTTTGCGTTTCCGCTAATTCCTCGTTACAACCAATGTCAGCAAGCCCTTTTAATACCGGGTGTTCCGGCAATAGCAAAGCTATTTCTTTGATCTTCCCACTATTGCTACTGGCGAATACAAGCTCCATCAGAAAATTAAGGGTGTGTTACTTTGTTTTATTCTTCTTCAACTGGGCAGCTTCCGCTAAGGAAATATTCTTTCCATCATGGTATACCGACACAAAGGCGGCCGGGAAGCCGACTTTGACCAGGTTGTCTTTTTCTGCCTGGGCTTCCGCTTCCGTAGCGATATTACCAACTGTTATCCGTACAAAATCATTGTCGATGCGTTCGTACATGACATTCTTGAAGCCTTTAAATACGGATGGGTTTAGTGGTTTCTGGAAAGCTCCCAATTGGACGGTGTAGATCAAGCCCTTGGTCGTCGTCGCATCGGTTTTATCCGCCAAGAATGCATCTTTCGCTACATCGTACAAGGGCCTTGGTCTTACCTTCGCAGCGGCTGCATTTGCTTCTGCTACCAGGTCTTTACCGGCATTTGGATTAGCTTTTCCTGTTTTATCATTCGCATCTTTTCCTGAAGCATCCCCGGCTCCCTCAGGAATTAAATTTCCATTCGCGTCAAAATGTTTGCGTATGATTTTTCGCTGGTTTTCAACTATGTAAAAGGAAACGAAAAGGTTCTCAATACCCTTATTAAGTTCTACCTCTATATCATTCTGCATTAACCGGAAATGATCTCCCAAAATCTTTTCATCCATAGAAACAATGTATTTTCCATAAGGTAAATACAGCATAAAGGATCCATCTTTTTCTGTGAGGGCAGAGGATTTTTTCCCTTCACAATTGACGGAAATCCTTATTCCAGACAGATCTAGCAAATTAATCGCATCAGGAGAAAGTTTCTCCCGATCTAAATAAACTCTGCCGAAGAGTTTGATTCCTTTTACATAAGGAACGGGAATTGCTTTAATTAAATTATTATAATTAGGCTTACCCGAATCTCCTGCAAAGACCTCTATTTTATCCTTAATGTTCGGAAAATAGCCCTGAATATCATCCAAAGAAAATGACTGCCATACGTATTCTCCCTCTGGCATATTTTTTAATTGGGCTTCCCCCTTAGCATTGGTGAGTACTTCCCATCCATTAACATTAATCACTACATTTTCCAGACGGGCTTCATCAAAATCAAATTTTCCATTTCCATTAATATCTACGAAAGCGATAAAGTTAAGACTCGGATATCTTTTTTTGATAAAGGGAAGAGGAATACCAAATTCTTTTCTTACCCCGATCATCAACATATAACTATCCGACACTATCGGAGTATTGGAGTTATCAGTAGAGGTGCTGGTCGTGGGGACAAATACCTGGTAAGGATTATTACTAATGGGCAAAGAACTGGTATAGTAATAACCTGCGGTCAAGCGTATCCTCCAGCCATCCTTAGTATAGTAATTAAGCTCCGGAGTAATTCCAATACTAGTTCTATCCAATTGAGGTAATAAATTATAGGTGAGTGAATTATTTAAAATAAAGTGACGGTTACGGAACTGATACTGATGGTTTAAAGATGCGGAAAAACTCTCGGTATATAGCTGCTGAGAGGAATTCGTAAAATAAGCTCCATTTGCATTTCCATCATTGTACCGTACCATAAAGGAGTAAACCCGGTATTTTAGAATGGAGTAAAGGTTAATGAAGAAATCATCAGGAGAATTAAGTGTGGTTACAACCTTATTATATCCGAACTGAGCCGAACTTCCAAAAAGAAGGTACTCTTCCGGTAAGGTATAATTATAGCTAAACTGTATACCTCTTGAATGGGAGGTATATTGATAGTAATCATCGGTGAATATATTATAGAAAACACCCGTACCAAAAGAAGAGTTTATATCAATGACCCGGCCCGCACTTAATATATTATTAAATGAGCTTTGGTTATAAAAAATCAAATTGGTAAAGGGCGCTGGAGTAGCGAACTGGTTATATATATCGGCTAACCTGAGCGACCATTTTTGATTCAGACGAAAACTGCTATTGTGATTTAACATAAACCGTTTCCCTTCATCAAAGAAATTAAAATACCTCGAAAAATAAGTCGCGCCAATATTCGTGATAAGTCGTGTTTTAATGAATGTTCCGCCATAGCCTCCGGTCAAATCGAATCCATTTCTGGCAATACCTGTCTCGGATGTTCTCGCCAAAGTAATACCAAGGCTTATTGACTGATGTGAAGTCAAAGAAAAACCACTTGTTGAGGTGAGATAGTCAGAAATTAAAGGAACGGAAGTATTCGTATTGTATTGGATATGGGAATATCCTAAACCTGCACTAAATTGATCGCCAGTATAATTGTAATTCAAGCCAGTCCCATAATAGGTATATTGACGAAGGAATCCAGGATTCAAAACAAAAAATGCCCCGACCCGGTGTCTTCTGTTAAACTTATAGGAACCCGAAATACCTTTACCTCCAATACCGATCGCTCCGCTCGAGCCCCCCACATCACCTATCATCACACTTAACTTATTATCATAATATCCTATATTGAAAAACGGAGGTGGGAAAGCTGAACCGCCTTGTATTCCGAACGCACCTATCATTTGTAAGGAGTATACCAAAGCCCCTCCATTGTTGAGCCCCGTGGATCCTCTTAGATATAAGAAAGCCGTTGGTTCCTGGGAAAACAAGTTACTCAGGGTGAAATCCATCAATAAGGGCAAGGAATACATGCCGTAATCAGAAAGTTTCCTCTCATTCGGAAGCTGAACAAAATCAAGTTTTTGATAAAGCTGCCTTGCATTCGCACCTAAGAGGCTTGTTTCTGTTGTTTTTACAAAAATAGAATAGGTTCTTGCTTCATTTATGTATCCTGGCCGGTATCCTTCGGTATCTGTTCTTTTCTTATTGCGAGCGGCGGAAAATATTTTCACTCCATAATAAAAGGTTGTATCGGCAAATTCCCGCAGTGTGAATGAACGATTGGGCCTTTTGATTATTTTGCCGTTGGTATCTAATAAAATAACGTCCTTTCTGTAATTGCCCATGCTCATATATAAGTCCTGGGATTCGGTTCCTTCATTTCCTACATTGATGGTAAAGCGGGCCTCATTGGAATCATTCTTAAAATAGATTTTTTTATTCGGGCCTACATTCAATGTCCATTTCGTTAATTTGGGCCGGGATGCCAGTACATAGGTAGAAGTAAGCGGAGCGCCTAAACTATCAAATAAATAGGCATTGATAACATATCGGGTATTACCTCTTACCTTACCAAGGGGAACGAGCCGAACGGGCACATACATTGTATCGTATCCCTGGACAGTATATATCTTTTGAGAGTTTAACAAGGACTTCCACTCAACCGGATAACTAACATTCAATTTAAAGAATATAGCAATCTCCGTATTATTTATAACCCTTAGCATTTTTGAGAATATCTCTCCTTCTTCCAGAATATTTCCGGTGCTATCGAATAAAGCCGTCAGTCTTTCCGCACGCTTAACTGTTTTCGGTGGATTTTGTTTTGTCTCTGCTTTTGGAGTTTCCTTAGTTAATGTGTCGGCACTTGATGATCTACCTTGGCCAATTTCGTTCAGTGAGTCTGATGGTAATTGCTGCGCAACTAATCGAACCGTTATCAGGCAAAGAAAAACGAACGCAAGGGATTTCATACGTTTTTTATTACTGGTCCTCCGATAATATATATTTTACCTGCATTGTATAAGAACCAGGCTTTGCATAAGACGGTGAAACGATTGCTCCAATGCCCAGTTTTGAGTAGGAAAAAGTGGCCGGCAAACCAGGTGTTAAACGATAACTAATCAAAAAACTATAATTCGACCTGGTCCAGGTTGCCGGAGGAATCGGAATTGCCTGGTAACTTCCTGGAACTACGTTATGGCCGGAACCTATCGTTCCCCAGTCTCCAGCGATCGTTCTTTCTAATGCTGGTGGACCTACACCCGTTAAAATTGCCCCAGAAGTAAAAGCAACCGCAATATTGTTGTTACCCGAAGGAGGGCTCGTAAAATTAGAGCTGTAATCTGAAGTTGGTCCGGAGGTGGTTGGATTTGCCGGACTTTGAAAAAGTTCAAGAACATCTAATGGAATAGAGCTGGTACCAGAAGAAGCATACGAAGCCGTATTATCCCAATAGGGACTTCCCCCAGCAGACGATTCATTTATAGAAGATGTTCCTATCGCCATTAAATCCCAGCTAACATTTGAATTGACATTTAAACGGGTGGCACTGTAATTAGTTGTCCCCGAAATATAATTCTGTAACTCGGTAAAATTAAAATTTACCTGATTTGAAGAAGTCATTTGCAGGTGAAGGATCTCCTGTATTTCTATTTCAAGAGAATATAACATCGTTTGAAAAACGATGCCGGTAGCATCGTCAACAATTGAAATGCTCATATCCAAACGATACAAACCTGGTTGAATAAAGTTATTTGCCCCGGTTCCAACTCCGGGAATAACATTAAAATCAAAACGAAACATATTGGTAGCTGGGTTACCTGCGGGAACACCGATATCATTAATTATAGCCGGAGCACAGCTCCCGGTAGCTGCTATATCAGCATTAACGGCTGAAGTTCCGACAACATAATAGGGACTCGCGGCAGTAAAAGCAGCGGTAAAATTACCCGTAATTCTATTGTTAACAGGTGGATAGATCTGGCTGGGGGTCGCACAAGTATTAACCGCTCTTACATTAATACTTGACAAAGGAAGTAATATACCTTCTGTGCTATAGGCCGCAGTCTGAGTGATACCAACACCAGAAACAAATAAATCCCAAGGACAGCCACTTGTGGTAGAAACGCTAAAAGAAAACCCGCTGGTAGTTATACCACTCATCAATTCACCAAAGTCGCTAAAGGAAATGGATGTAGTTTGATCAATAAAACTAATGATAGAAGGAGCACAGCCTGCAAACGACAAAAACCTGACAAAACACAAAACAATCGCAAGACTGAATCTTTTTGACCTCAATATCTCCACAATAACAAAGGTAATAAAATAAGCCTAATTAAGGAGTATAAGAACAAAAAAGGCCGCCTTTAGAGGCAGCCTTTTTCTTGAGAAATAAAAATTTATTCATCTTCGCACAAAACGTACTTAACAAACATTGTGTAAACGCCTGGAGCCGCAAAAGTATTTGCATTTCCAACTGGAGCGTTAATTCCACCATTGCTGTTAGCTGTAACAAGTGAAGGCGCGGTGCTGTTTCCTTCATTTGCAGGAACAGTAGCTGGGAATTTTGCAGGAAGACCAGGAAGAATACGGTAATCCATTACAAAATAATAACCTCCGGCAGTTTGAACTGCATCATTGTTTCCAATTACACCACCAGTACTTATGGTTCCAAACAAGTAACTACCTGCATTGACCTGACATCCGGAAACAGCAGTGCTGGCTCCTGCAATGTATTTTTCAGAATCGGTACCAGGAGCAACTGTGCTGGTTGGGTGTGCATAAGGAGTAGTTGCAGCAGTGCAATAGATAGCGTTGTTACCTACGATATTAGTAGCGCTACCAGCAAAGTTCGTTTTATTTTCTCCTAATGTATTTCCTGTAAACAGGTAAGGAGCGAACTGAGAACTATAATCCCCATTTATACTTGTGAAAGAAGCAGCGCAAGTCGCTGTAGTTACAGGATTAGCAGGGAATTGATGTAATTCCAATGCGGTCAGGGGAATCAGGTTAGATGAGTTAGTAGATACACCAACGCCATTACCATAGGTAACTGGATTATCCCACAAAAGTCCACCGGAAAGCAGAGATCCTGAAGAAAGTCCAACAGCCCAAAGGTCAAAAGATACAGAAGCACTTACTTTTAAAATATTAGCACCGGTCTTAATTACACCTGTGTAATATTTATTGATCTCATCAAAAGTAAAATCGATTTGATCAGGTCCTTCCATCTGTAATTGAAGGATTGGCTGAAGATCCATTGTCATCGTTACGTCTTGTTCGTCCTGCAATTGTGCAAACGAAGCCTTACCTAAGGCCATCGCTACAATCAGCGCGGATAATTTGAAAATCTTTTTCATAACTTTTGTTTTTAGGTTTGGTTTTTGGAATTCGACTGCAAATATATATATAATTATGTATAAAATCAAATTAATCTATGAACTGTCACTTCTATGTTCTCCCCTCGTTTCCATACGAACTATCCGATTTTAGTTGTTGTACGGAAGATTCAACCAAAGGTTACAGCTATTGTACCGTTATTTCCTGTTCTGCAGTTTCCAACTGTTCTTTGCTGCCAAAATCCAGCACGAGTAGTACCGAATACTTGCCTTTTTCAATTTTACCAGGAACTACAAGTTCAAAACTTCTTTGCAGGCCTGGAAATACAACAAATTGCTTTAACAGGTCCTTTTCAACTTTTCCGGTTTTCAAGTTATTGATCTCAACATAGGATTTGCAGAAACCCATTCCATCTCCTGTATTTTTAACTGTAAGTGATACAAATTTACTGGTGTCATTGTAGGTAAAATTGAATCTCGTAATTTCTACTTTATTTATTTTAACATTCGGAGGATTCTGATACACGTGAATACCGAAACCATAAGTGGGTATAACCCCCATTTGCATCTCTTTATCACTGTTTTTATCCGGAACTAAATATTTACGTTCATTCAGACGATCTACCATCATCATGGTCCATGAAGCTCTGTATGCTTCGTCCGTTTCCGGCATGGATACCGTTATTGCTATCTTTTTCTTTTCTCCTGCTCTCAAATCTACCACGCTTGGGGCCGCCAGGATGTATTTGCTTAATCCATAATCTGCAAATTGTCCCAAAGGAACTTCTTTCGTCTTTCCCTGATTATCCATGGTGTAATCCAGGAACGATATTTTAAACTTTTCGGGATGCCTCTGATCGTTTGTTATGGTCAGGTAAATGGTTTGGGATTTACCTGGCTTGGTTCTGAAATACATGGTGGAAGGAGCTACTGCTACTCCTGTATTTGTAATGGTGTCAGTACCGGTTGTACCCGGACCTGTTCTGATATTACTGTATTTTTCGGGTTCCGGTTTTGATTTTTGTAGGCTGTCTCCTTTTTGCTGGGAGAATGCTGATAGGGAAAATGCTACTAATAAAACAGTAATGTACTTGTTGTTCATATGGAAATTATTTTGTTTGTAAAGATAGTTTAAATCCTAAATCTTTAAAATAACTACTTCCACTCTCATGTTCTTGGAACTTTCTTCGATGGTCCGGGCATTGGGATAAAGTTCGTGGTCTCCCCCCCATCCTTTTGTTTTGATCCGGCTTGCTTCTACTCCTTTTTTTATCAGGTACGAGCTTACTTCGTCTGCCCGGTATTTGGATAGTTTTTGGGCAGTGCCGTGAAAGGCCCATTTGCCTCCCATCTGCTGACGTCTGCTGTCCCTGCTGATGTGCCGATTGCTATTGGTATGTCCCTCGATGGAGATGACCGCATCTGCATTGTTTTTCATGAAGGTGTAGAGTTTTTCCAGTTCTTTTCCGGATTCGTTTTTGATGACGGGGGTGTTGGGATGGAAATAGATGTTTTTCAGAATGAAGTTTTCACCGGCTACCAAGGGCTGAAGTTTCAGTTCGAGCTGGTTTTCTTCCCCATTCAATGCTTTGTAAATATTGATGCTGTGGTCGAAATTTTTATAGCCCAACACATTGCATTCTACTTTATAGGTTTTGCCCTTTTCAACGGAGAACTCGTATTCTCCGTTGCTTAGTTTTTTTACCGGGAGTGGCTTACCGGTTAATTCGTCCGTGATTGTTGGCAAATTGTCAATAGGAGTTGCTTTGACGGCATCGGATACCAGACATTTAACGGGAACCAGGGATTTAACGGAAACTGGATTTTTTGTTGAGGGTTCTTTCTTTTTGATTTCCGGAGTGGATACCTGTACCTTTCTTTCCTTTAACCAAACTTCCGGTTTGGGAACTGTACTTTTTTCAGCTGCCTGAATTTCCTTTTTCTTTCCTGCTGAATCCAGTTTAGGTTTTAAGACTTCCGAAGCAGGCTTGGTTTCCCAATCGGATCGGGGGGTTAGGTCGCTGGGGACTATTTTCTTTTGCGGGCCATTTTTTGTTTCCCCCTTTTCGTATTGTGGATTGCTGACTTCAATTTTTTTATTGAAACTAAGGGTTCCCAGTTTTACCGGAGAGCCATCGGGAGGACATAATTTACGTCCGATTGCTGCTAATGCTTCTTCTTCCTGAAGCTCGGCTTTTACTGTCTCCTGCTTTTTAGTGGTATCTGTTTTGGATAGAAACTTATCTACTTCCAGTACATAGGAGTAATCGCAGGTATTTAAACTGATAATATGCCCCTGGTCTTGTCCCCAGAGATTTTTAACGACTATAAACACGGTTTCTCCGGCTTTAACCGGAACTTTTCTGGTGGTTACGAGATTGGAACGAAAGGCAGCAGATTGCTCGTTATCGGTAAACGTGCGCGTGATTTGCATGTTTTTTACCGTTGTAATGGCTTGGTTAGCTTTTGCTTCACAGAAGTTCATACTGTTCTCTACTTTAAAAACCCCGAAACCATAACGATCGCTTTCAATGAGGGGAAAAAGGGTAAAGTCGAATGTACATGCTTTATTAAATACGATCTTATACCAATAGATGTGTTTGTCTGCCTCATCCGCGGGTACCGTTGATTTGAAAAATAAATCAAAATGACCAACTATTTCTGCGGGTGATGCCATGATGATCTCGGATACTGCTCCCTGACCGTCATAGCTTTTTTTTTGAGCAGCCAGCTTCATTCCCAGGAAAAGAGGCAGTATAAAAAGGTATTTAAAATTGGGTGTTGCCAAGACGAGGTAAATTTACCTGCCTATTGAGCTTTAATGAGGGAGGAACGTTATTAGATATTAACGGAGGAATGTTAGTATTGGACTTCCAAACGAACTACCTTCAATCAGCTATTTGCGAGCAGTTGTTTTAAATATTTCTTCTCCTGCTCATGTGTCATTCCGATGATCTCAAGAGCTAGTTTATCCCGAATGTCTCGCATCATCTTAACCGGATCCAAATCTTTTACCAGTTCCTTTTTTTTCTTTGTCAGTGTTTTCATGTAAATTTTATGTTGCAAATATTTCTCTTGGTGACCTTATTTCAAGTAATGGGTAGCCATAGCGAAGATTAATGGAATTATACCCTCGGATTCTTTCAAGATTTACAATATGCTTAAAGTTCCAACTTGCGAGAACATCAGCGTGACTTATGGTAGCAATAGCAATATGCTGACAGTCAATCAAACTAGTCTTTCCGACTACCTTCTCCGATACATATTTATCTGCCAACTCCAGAGCTTCATTTGTCAATTCAACTTTTTCGATTTGCGACTTAGGCAAAGATTTTAAAAAGTCTTTAACATGAGATGGGGCTAATGACAATTCAGCCTCCAGAAGGGTGGAAACCAGAATTATAGCTTCCTTACTATTTACTTTCGCAAACAAAGGCCTCGTATCAATGGAAAAAGCTTTGGCAAAGACTCCTCCAATAACTGATGTATCTAAGTAGATTCGCATTAGGATAAAGATACAAAATTTGTAAAGCTTTTGAGGGACTTAATCACCAATAACCCTGGCCTTTATCTTTGAGCTGGGATTTCCCTGATGGATGAAATAGGCTTCGAGGTCTTTAACGGCTACGGAATTAACGGTTAATACAGAATGGGAAAAACAGGTGACACCTGCACATACCACCGCCTGTGCTCCGATCCAGACTCCTTCTTCGAGGATTATTTTTCCAAGCACCAGATCGAATGTCGTTTTTTTGTAGTTGTGGTTGCCGCATAAAAGCATCGCACCCTGTGAAATACATGCATTGTTTCCGATATATACATCGTCCAGGTTATCTATCCAAACCTTCTCCCCTATCCATACATAATTTCCGACCCTTAGCCTCCAGGGATATTTGATGTTAACAGAGGGTTTAATGACAACACCCCTCCCTATCTGGGCTCCAAATAACCTCAGAAGGAAAACCTTTAATCCGGTAAAGGGATTATACGAAACAAAAAAACAGGCATTTACAACAAACCAAAGTGCACGTTTTAATTTACCTGCGCCTGGATCGTACCAGCTGTTGTCGTATTCTGAAAGATCTACCGGGCTTATAGGATCGTTCATGTTATTCGAAAAGTTTCATGTTCTGATCAACCAGGTCTTTGTTATTGTAATACTTTACTGCCTCCTGAAAGGCATTCAAAGATAGTTCATTAAATTTAGTTTCATCCATTGCCGAAATCGTTTCAATGGCCTGAACAAATTTTTCTCCCATCGCTAAGCGTATATCCCAGCCAATTTTTCGTTCAGACAGATTTTTCCAGGGGGTTTGATCGGAGAGAATGACGGGACATCCTGCAGCAAGTGAGTCCAGTATGACATGACCGAAATTTTCATTGAATGTCGGGAGGATCATGCAATGGTATTCTGCCAGTTTAGCGGATAAATCTTTGTTTTTCAAGGAGCCTATGTAATTTATTTTAATAGCAGGTCTCGAATCTTTCAAGATTTCTATTTTTTTGAGACAGGCGCCCCAATAGGCCCTATCTTCTATCGGGCCAATGATCTCAAATGTTATGCCATAAATAGGATCGACCTTCTCCAGGTAGTCAAAAACAGCTAAAAGGTTTTTTATGGGTAATATCCGGGACAAGAAAAACAATTTGATTTCATTTACTTTTTTTTCACGTTTTACATATAAAAGGGTTCTTAGCGGTGAAAGATTGGGTGCAATGGTAATAGAGGCTTTATCACCAAAAACGGCCTTTATATCATTTGATTCCAAAACGGAAGAAGCCTGCCAGCTGACATTGGAATATAAGCCCAGCGGTTTGGACAGGCTCAAAAACAATTTCTTTTTGAGTGGCTTGACTCCCAGTGCGCCTGCTCCGAACATTCCTCTTGGAGCAAGTACAATCTTTTTTATCGTTTTAGAATACCATAATGGAAGCAAGGTAAAATACACGGAAAACAAACTGTTTAAATAGAGCGCATCGTAGTTTCCCTGCAGCAGCTTTTTTATTGTAGAAGCATTCAATTTATCCACGGAAATGTAAAAGATGCGGATTCCTTCTTCTACTTGTGTCCATTCATTGCTGGTTATCCCTATATAGGATTGTGTTTCTCCAAAATCAGTATCCTTGCAGACAATTGAAAAGTTATAAACGGTTTTAAGCCGATCAACCAGGTTCGCACAGGATTGTATGGGTCCTCCTGCTTTATAACCCGGCAAATACCAGTCACTGAAAATCAGTATGTGTTTTTTAGGATTCAATGTTGTTCTCGATCAGCCAGTTCTCTAAAACTACCAGGTACCAGATCCTGGACCAGGTTATGCTTTTATCATTCGCTAAAAAACGTTTCCACAAGTTAACCAGGCCGGATTCATTAAAAATATTACGTTTTGCCAGGGAATGGATTCTCTCTTCACAAAACTGCTTTAAATCCGTTTTTAGCCAGCGCTGCCAAGGGAAGCTAAATCCCATTTTCGGGCGGTTTACGATTTCTCTGGGTAATAAATCACCCATTGCATCCACAAATAATTTCTTGGGAGTAATGGGATATTTAAGCTCATCTTTCAGGCTGAGTATGTATTCCACTAATTCATAATCCAAAAAGGGAACACGTACCTCTAATGCGCTTGCCATACTCATCTGGTCGGTGTCCCCCAATAAGACATTTTGCATATAGGTGCTGATCTCCAGTGCGGAAACAAGCGACAAAACCGAGTTGTCGCTATCCATCTTTGAACTGATTTCATGGGCTATTTTCTGCACTTCGTTCGGTGGAAGTTTAGCGAAATTTAACAGTTGTGAAATCTGATCGTCGAAAAGAACCTGGCGGGAAATGGGGTAAAAATTTTCTACCGAAAGTTGAGATAAGTTCAATACTTCCGCTATTTTGTCGGTTGCTACAGAAGGCCGTATGTTTTTCAAAACAGATCCTCCAAATTTTCTGATTCCCAATGGGGTATTTCTTAACCAATAGTTTTCCAGTAAAGACTTGCACCGCTTAAAAACAGCATAACCCGCAAATAATTCATCTCCTCCTAAACCTGACAAGGCCATGGTAATCCCGGCTTGTTTGGTGAATTTGGAAACAACATAAGTATTCGGTCCATCTCCACTGGGATGATCCATGGCTTTTAAAGCGGAAGGAATTTCATTTTTAAAATCATTAGCCGATAGCTTGATGTCCTGGTGTTCGGTATTAAATTTTTTAGCTATCTGCCGGGAATACTGTTCTTCCGTATATTCCTTTTCATAAAAACTAATGGAGAAGGTTTTTATGGGAACGCTTGACAATTGGCTCATCTTCCCCACTACGGCACTGGAATCAATTCCTCCCGAAAGAAAAGCCCCGAAGGGTACATCCGCTACCAAACGTCTTTTAACGGCCTTTGTAAAAAGGGTATTTACGTGTTCACAGGCTTCTACATAAGTGGGACTTTCCGAATCCTGCATAATCCCAGGCTTTAGATCCCAATAAGCCTTTATGCTGAGCTCGGATGAGGATAAATCGATTGTTGCCCAATGTCCTGGCATGAGCATGAATACGTCTTTGATAATAGTACCAGGTGCATGCACCGTTTGATAACGCAAATAATCAACGAGGTTATTGGGGTCCAAACTCCGCGGAACAAGACCCGATTTCAGCAAGGCTCTCAACTCGGAAGAAAATACAAAAAGATTATCCTTTTTATAATAATACAGGGGTTTTATGCCCATCCGGTCGCGGGCCATGAACAAACGCTTGAGCTGCTGATCGAAAATTGCAAATGCAAACATTCCGTTCATTTTTTTCAGGCAATCATTGCCCCAGACGGAAAATGCAGCCAGGATAACTTCCGTATCCGTCTGCGTTTTAAAGGTACAGGGTACAGGTAATTGAAGGAGTTCTTCCCGAATCTCTGCGTAATTATATAATTCTCCGTTGTATACGATGGTATAACGGCCTTCTGCGTAACTCATCGGTTGATGTCCCGAAGGAGACAGGTCAATAATCGAAAGTCTTCTGTGCCCCAATGCCAGGTTATCCTGAATAAAAACTCCTTCGTCATCGGGACCCCGGTGAGCAAGAGCATTGTTCATTTGCACAATCGTGCTCTGTAATGGAGAGCTGGTAACGCTTATTATGCCGTTAATTCCGCACATACTATCTTTTCAAAATAAGGTCGGTTGCCGCAATAACCATTTGCGGAGTAATTCGTTTCATACATATATTGTTCCTGCATTCCCGTTTAAAACAAGCGGAACACTCCACCTCTTCTGATCGAAAGACTTTATTAATACCATCTTTCGGCGGATACCATTTGCCCGGAAAATCTCTTGAACTGAACAAAGCGACAACGGGTGTTTTTACCATGTAGGATAAGTGCATGGGCCCGGTATCGTTTGTGATAACAACCGAACAGAATTTCATCGCTTCTGCTGTTTCCAGCGGAAGGAATGTTCCACAAAAATTAATTATGTTTTTATTTATTCGAAGTGTTTCTGCTTTTTCTTTGTCTTCTTTACCCCCAAAGATCAGGATCTTATAATCCCGATTAGTATAATTTTCTATTATTCGCTTAAAATAGTCCAGGGGCCATTTGTTCCGCTCTAGCTTACTACCAATTACGACGCCTATATTCCGGCTTTTGTCAGTGAGTTGCAGTTCCTCCATTACTCTAATAATTTTCCGGGTAGTGTTTTCTTCTTTGGCCGCAATAAAATAAGAAGATGTAGTATCTAAACCCTGAACGGCCAATAGGGCTAATAACCTATCCCGCTCGTTAATAAATATTCGACTTACTTCCTGGTATTTTTTAAATAGCATGGTCTGAGAAACGCGCCAACCAAAGGCGTGTTTTATTCCGAGAGAACGGGCAAACAGTAAAGTTTTCATCTGCTTGGTCCAGCGGGCATCGTACTGCGTAAGGTCAATAAATAAATCGTAGCTGTTTTTCTTTAAAGTTTTAAAAAGAATGCGTTTATTTTCACCGAAGTAATTGATAATTGCATGAAATTGGGTTTTGTCAATCAGCTTATCCAGGGAAACAAAATCCGCTGACCCCGAATTCGTCAGGATATCAATGGTAGCCTTCGGAAAATTATTCCTGATCACGGAAATGGCCGGCAGGGCACAAATACTGTCTCCAATAGAACCGGTCCTAAAAATAATTATTTTTCCGGGAGTTTCTCCCGCTTTTAATCTTTTGAACAAGAGTTTTTGCGAACAATTCAGTAGCAGGTTTTTGAGTCCGTAATCAGCATTCACGATAATTTTTGCTAAAAACTGCTTCATTTTATGCCCCTAAATTAAGATTTAAGAATCATACGTGTCATTATATTCGATATTTTTGAGCAAATGAAGGAATACGACGTAGTCCTGTTAGTTGATTCCGGTATCGGTAATGCCATACAGGCTCTTTATTCTCTTGAATATTGTCTACAAAATAAGGCAAAAACAGGAATATTTTTAAATAAGATCAATGCCTCTTTTCAAAACTATTTAAAGGACTGTTATGGAACGGAGGTTATTTTAGACTCTTTAAAAGAGTGTTCTGCAAAAAATCTGATTCATTCATTTACCTACCAGGAGGAAATCACCCTTCCTTACAGGAATTATTTTTATATCCGACCAGACCTTCACAGTTCCAAAAATTTAAGCGAAACGGAACAGTACCTTTCTGTAGTACGAGCTTTGTATCCTTCAAGTTATACGAATCATACCCTTCAGTACCTGAAAGAGGAATATTCCCCCGCCGTACAGGAATTAAACATCGAACAAAAATATGTTTTTTATCCGGGAGGATCTGCCATTAACTCTTCCCGGAGATGGCCTCATTATCTGAGCCTCATGAACAAACTGGGAAAGGACAATGTTGCAATAATCGGAGGAAAAGAAGACCTTGATTTCACCTATTCCTATGTTTATCCGAAATTTATTGGAAAAATCCTGTCTCAGAAATTTTTAAACAACAAGGGTCTTTGGAAATTTTTCAAAAATCTGCTGCTGCTTAAACCTCATGCCCATCTGGAGAAAAGACAAGTGCAAGAGATTCTTTACATAGAAAAATTTAACTGGGCAGAACTCGTTGCTATTTTCCGGCGTTGCAAAAAATTTATTGGTAATGATGGAGGACTCATGCACCTGGCCGGAGCTTCGGGGGCAAAAGGAATCGCCTTGTTCGGACCAACTTCCGTGGCTAAAAACAAAACTTATAATCCCATTATCCGGCCTTTGTACAAAACCTATTCTTGTCAGCCCTGCCAGTTTGGAGTGGGAAACATACAAATGGTCAACTATTTTATCAATTGTCCTTATGAAGTAAAGTGTTTAAAAACAATCCATCCGGACGAAGTTCTGCAGGCCATTCATGACTGACATTCTCTTCATAGCTTATCAATTTGCACCACTGAATACCGGGGGTACCTTCCGCTCTCTTTATTTTGTGAAATACCTGAAACAATTTGGCGTAAATCCAATCGTACTGACGCTGGC
>JABDFG010000046.1:19046-20935 GCA_013286655.1 Bacteroidota bacterium | reverse complement strand
TGGTCTGTGCTTTTGCAATAACAATGCGTAATAAGGACCTTTAGGATCCAGAGCAGTATTTGCAGCCGCAGTAGGATTATTTGTTATATCCGTATACAAGCCATCATTTCCATTCCTAAAATTGACAGGCCCAAACGCTGTTAATGATGCCGATTGTATTTTTAAAGCAGCGAACGCTGGAACAGCTGCTCCAAATTTAGTAGGATCCATGTATAACGCTAATTCCGGATTACAGAAGTAATTCGTCATCGCGGTATCTTCCGTATAGGGAGTTAAAGAATTCCATTTGTCCTTTGAACCAATCGGAATAATAGCTTCATTGGTTAATGGCATACCTAAACGGGACACCTGAACGTAACTACCCGCATCCACATAACCTCCACCGGTAGCATTTAAGGTCCGGGTAGATGGTCTGCTGGCAGAAGCCCATACACCGATCACATAGTTTCCATCCAATATGTTAGCAGCATGTGTAACATCCTGTCCGTTTTTCTGCAAAGTGGAAATGGGGATTTTTATTACAATGCTATGTACATTTTTATGAAAGAGGCCTTCCCTGGCACCCGCACCAGCTCTGGTTTGTCCCAGATCAAAAATTCCTCCTAAATCTACAAAAAACGGATCGTCCGCAGGGCCGCAATAAATTGTTTCTCCACCAGATCCGCTGGCAGTCGCAATAGCAGTAGTCATCAAATGATCATAACTGGATTCATTTAAACCAGCTCCACCCAAAATAGAGCGGGGACCAATATTTGGAGCAGGTACTATACCATTTGTAACAATAGTGTTAAAAGTAATCCCACCATCTGTACTTTTAGAAGCCGTATAAGTAGTATACAAATTTTGCTTGTTCAAACGGATATTAAAAAAAGTAGTTGGATCCTGATTTACTTTGGAGAAAACAAAACGATAGGTAATATCATCTCCAGGCGTTGTAGTTTTATTTTTAATGTGAACTTCGTAACGTATGTTCTCACCAAAAGAGGCATAATTAGGTCCACCCTGAGGTAATTCAAAGGGGATATAATTTGCAATGATCGTAACCGTGTTTGTATCATCCGGACTTCTGAATGCATACAAATCCGTATTATCTGCCAATGGGTCATTGGAGATCAGCGGGGCTTCGCGGTGACTGGAAGCCTCCACAGGCGAGTTTTTCGCATCCCATATTCCGTATCCGAGTGCCAGAGCACAAACACAAGTCAGGGGTAATGCGACTTTGGTAAGGTTTTTCATTTTATTTGTTTACAGTTTAATTTGTCTCTTCAGTTTGCTGTTGCCCAGTTTGTACACTTACGAAAATTTCCGGCTTTCGGTTTTCAGAAAACGGGAGATTTCAAAATCCTGACCAACCCAGCCAAGCGATAAAACTAGATCAAAGGTTTTAGCTTGTCAAGTATAATTTGGGCATTAAATTATATTTCCAATTTAAACATTTTGTTAAAAAATGATTTGTTTTTCCTCTTTTTAATATAATTATGAAGGCTATGCATATACTCTACATTAAACTTCTAAATAAATCATCCTCTTACCACACTTATTTGCATTCATTTACGCAGCCGCGAAGCTAGAAATCGAAAGGCCTGTAGCTATGAATTTTCGATAAGGATAATCTTTTGAAGGTTAAAAATGGTTTTTGAGTGGTTGTAACTCTAAAATGCTACCTTCCCGACAACATGGTCTTCAGGTACAAAACCCCAGATCCCGGAATCGATTGAATTATGCCGGTTATCTCCCAGTGTGAAATAATAGTTCATCTTGAACAGATACTTGTCCGTTTTTTGACCATTAATAAAAACACCGGTGTTTTTTATTTCTACCGTGTTTTTTTCATAACGCTCAATAACCGTTTTGTATAAATAAATATTATCCAGGGAAAGTTGCAGGCT
>JABDFG010000046.1:0-18999 GCA_013286655.1 Bacteroidota bacterium | reverse complement strand
ACCGAAATAATCGAGGTTCCACTTAGGATTAGGATAATTTGGAAAAATATTTGGATTATAAAAATGCTTGTCTGCAATTGCAGTTTCTTCTGTTTCGTCGGGATATCGAATACGTTGGTGATTAATAAAGACATGGGAACTGTCAATTACAAGTGTATCTCCCGGTAAAGCTACACAGCGCTTTACATACAGGGTTCGTTCATCGACCGGAAGTTCTGTTTCTGTGGGCAGATTAAAGACAATTATATCATTGTGTTTCAGCCTGGAATATCCAGGCAATCTCAGATAAGGGAGTTTTATCCAATCCAAAAAAACTTTGGAATCAGCGAAAGGCAGTGATAAAGGAGTATTCGGAACTCTTGCACCAAAGTACAGCTTGTTTACAACAATGTAATCACCTTCTTTTAAAGTGGGCTTCATAGAAGCACTGGGCACATGTAAAACCTGTATAAAAAAAAGGTGGACCGCCAGCCAGATCAGAAAAGCAAAAAAAAGAGCTTTGGCAATTTTATCAAACATTTCCCATTACATACATGGCTGTCAATGTAGGAACGGCACTTCCACCTTCCGGTTCGAGGGTAACGGCAAAAGCCTGAGCATTTTCAACACTTTTCACTTTTTGCATGGAGGCTTTGCCTTCAAATATTCCCGCATCGATGGGTTTTCCATCTACCAAGGCCCATAACTGGTATTGTTTTCCGGCCGGAGGAGCCGGTAAATCAGCAATGTTAACAAAGGTCTCCTTGGTTTGCTGATTCCAATAGACTCTGACGAGTGCATGGGGAGCTACCGGCAAGCCTTTCATTTCAATCGCTTTGTAATCTTTGTTTTGCAGAATATTAATCTCGGCCAGGGTTTGATCGTAGGAAGATTTAACAGTGGCCAGCTGGTTACCGTATTCCTGTTTTTCGCTCCTGATGACGGCCAGTTGTTCTCCGGATTCTTTTAGTTTTTTCCAGACGAATAGGTTAAACGCACTGCTGACAATTAATAAGGCAAGGGATGCAGCTGCCAGATAAGCATAAAAATTTCGGGAAGATTCATTCGCATTTAATTTTTTTATAGCAACATTCTCATCTCGGGATTCCGTTTTGATGACTCGCAGTGTTTCCTGTTTAATACGGTTCATCACTTTTTCTTTTAATTCAATTCGAGGTTCTGCTGCATTTAGCAGCGCATAGGACTCCATCAAAGCCTCAATTTTCTCGATCTCCTGCGTCACTTCCGGAAAACGCCTCGCCATCTCCCTCACCTGCTGCATTTCTGCTTCGGGTAAGGCTCCCATTACGTAGAGTTCTAAAACTCCGGAGGATATGTATTCTTCGCCGTTCATGTATATTTTTCCGCTACATCGAATTGCTTTCTTAATGAAAGCAAAGCATTCCTCGATCTTGTTTTTACTGTTCCCAGTGGGATTGCCAGCTTTTCGGATACTTCTTCCTGAGTAAAACCACCAAAGTATAATAAATCAATTATACTTTTTTGCTCCGGCTCCAGTTTCTCCACCAACAGCTTCAGTCCAACCAGCTCGGGATTTGTCGAATCAGACGACTTACCCTCCATATTACTATTTACGATGTTTTCCAAAGATTGGTTTTTCAAACTGCCTCTGAAATCTTTTGAGCGAATCTTGTCAATCGCCAGATGCCGGGCTATATTGATCATCCACGTAAACAGCCTTCCCTTAGAGGAATCGTATTGAAGTGAGTTATGCCAAATCTTAATGCATGTTTCCTGGAACACATCTTCTGCTATTTCTTTGTCCTGTATGATACGGAAAATGACTCCAAAGATAGCTGCAGAATAATTGTCGTAGATAATTTCAATGGCCTTCTCTTCCCTTGCAGCAAGCATCCTTACCAGGTCTTCTTCGGAAATGCTATGTCTTTTTTTATGCGACAAACTGGATCTGTAAAAAACGAATCTGGTGGTAAATATATAAAATCATTTCAAACCAAAAGGGCCGGCTTTTATAAGCCAGCCCTTTTTTCTCAAACAAAAAAACAAAAAACTACAATTATCCTTTCATTGTCCAAAGGCTCCAGGTCTTGTCAAATTTATTCCACATACCATCGGATCCTTGCCATTTCCACTCAGGAACTTCTGACCAGGTTTTGCCTCCGTCTGCTGACCATTTCAATGATTTATTGTCGATCTTCAGCCATTTGCCGTCTTTGTCCTGCCACATGCCACTTGCATCTGCTTCCCATTTTTTGCCATCCATTGACTTCCACAGTTTTGCGTCTTTGTCAATTTTGTACCAGGTTTTGTTGTTACCTGCCCAGGTTCCGTCTTTTGATTTAGCCCAATCAGCTACGCTGATAGTGGTACGGCCTGTTAAAGTGTTCGCACTTACGCTGGTGTTCGCAGCAAATATAAGTGCTGCAAGAGCTACGCTTAGAATTACTTTTTTCATAGTTTTGTTTTTAATTGGTTTAGTATTCTTCTGACCAAATATACGAAAGCGATTAACTTTTGGATTTAGAATTCGTTCAAATTTCAGTTATTTTTTCTTTTTCTTAAGGATTGCAAAAAAACTTCCGGTATCCAGGTACCAGTACCTGTTTTTTAACCCAAACAATTTCACCAGACCGGAGGCAATTGTTTTCAGGAATTTAAAATTGTAGCGGTCCAGACGGTCCAGCAGGAATCCAGTGTCCGCATATTGTCCACTGGGCGAAGAATGTACCAGCACTAATCCATATGGCTCAATGGCTTTGGCCAGGGTGGCCGGTGAAAAATACTGGATGTGTTCCTGGGGCTTATACTGAAACCACCTTTTGCCAAACAATTTTCGCTGGGTGGAACTGAAATCGGGTGTGATCAGGGCAACGACTCCATCTTCGTCCAGCAGTTCCTGAAATTTTTCGAACGCCGTTTTCAGGTCGGGAATATGTTCCAGCACATCGAACATCGTGATGAGCTGGTATTTTTTTCCGGAGCTGAATTCTTCAAAGGGATGCTCAAATACCTTTATATGTTTGGCCTTTAATGTAGCTATCATCTGTTTATCCAGTTCTATGGCTTCTACGTCCCAACCCTTTTCCTTCATCAATTCAAGGAAATAGCCGGAGGCGCTTCCGATATCCAGTACGGAACCTTTTGTTGTTCCCAAATAAGGACTGATTTTATCAATCCACTTTTGAAACGTTTTTATACGCAGGTGAGACGTGAGCTCGTAGTCTTTATAACCATAGCCCTCGTTTTGACTAGTAAAGTAGTTGTCGGTGTATAGCTTATAGAGATCGCCGTTTTTTATACGGGGATTCACAAAAACAAAATCGCATTTTTTGCATTGTACAATGTCAAATCCTTTTACTTTGTAAAGGATTGTATACTGCTCGCTTCCGCAAACAGAGCAGGGATAGTGGGTTCGTTCGAAATTCATGGAATAGCGGATGCCCTTTGTAAAAATGAATTGGCTTTGAGGGTATCTCCCATTATTTTGTATACCAGGGCAATATTATTTAGCGTGCTTTTATTTCGGGGATCTTTCTCCAGTGCTTTTTCATAAAATTTAGCAGCGGTTTTATAGTCCCCCATATTGTGGTAAGCCGCTCCGATGTTCCCAAAAGCATCTGTAAAAGAGGAGTCTGTTTCTACAATTTTTTTGAAATAATACAGGGCTTTAGAATAATTTTTCTGATTAAAATAAATAACTCCGGTATTGTTCATTGCCATGCTATAATTGGGACGGAGCTCGATCGCCTTTGCGTATACCTTGCGGGCATTGGCTGTATCTCCCTGATCATAATAGGTTACGCCTAAATTGTACCAGACTTCCGCGTCGTCGGGGTAGATCTTTATTCCTTTATAATATTCATCCACAGATGCCTGAAGATCCTCTTTTCGTTTCTGCTGCTCGCGTTCTGCTTCTCCTTTTACCCGGTATTCACTGGCTACTGCATAATGGGCCCGGGCACTTCCGGTGGAAACTTCTAATCCAGCGGTAAATAATTCGAAATTATTTTTCCAGGCTTTGTTGCGGTCAAAGGTTTTGAATCCGTATAAAAACAATACAAGGCCTATGATTGAAAACAATGTTGCGCGGTTTGACCAGTTGAGCGCATGAGGTTCCATCTTTAATAGCTTTAGCAATAGGAATACGAATGCGATGCAGAAACCAAGCGAGGGCACATACAGAAAACGTTCGCCCATGGTAGCGCCGATTTTGACGACCAGATTAGAAGATAGAAAAATGGTGATGAGGTAAAACAAAATGGCAAAGACGAAGATGTCCTTTTTCTTAAAATTCAAAACGACATAAACTCCCATTGCCAGGTATACGAGAAGAGATAAGATGGCTTTCCAATCCGAAAAGGGAACAATTGGAATCTGACTGAAAGAATAATCCCAGGTAAGGTCGATGGGAACTAATAGCAGCCAGAGGTATTTACCCAGGATGACAAAATTGGTGGCCAGCATTTCCCCGCTTGTTTTTGCAGCCATTAGCCCGTTATTCATGACGACTATTTTGTCTTTGAAGGTATTACTTTCGAGGATCCCGGTACGGACAACCAGGTAAAGCAGAATGAGCGCCCCATAAGGCGCCGTGATGATGAGCACTCTTTTGAAGGGGATTTCAGTGAAAAAATACAGCATCAGGGGAACGATAAGCACAAATGTCAAACTGTTCTCTTTGCATAAAATAGCCACCAGGAAAAAAAACACGGACGTGTATCGGTTTTTGCTGATCTTTTGATTCTCCGTGTACTTAAACAAGTAATAAAATGATAACAGGCCGAATAACCATCCCAGTAGTTCATCCCTGCTTTTGATACTGGCGACTACCTCGGTATGAACCGGATGGAATACAAAAATCAGGGTGACAGCCAGGGGAATATAAGCGTTGTAGTTTTTGAAAATTTTCTGAAGTAGCAACAATAACAAGATGCAGGATAATCCAAACACGATAACATTCACCAAATGCTCTATGTGTGGATTGTTCCCGAAAAAATGGGTATCAATCATAAAATTGAGCAATACCACCGGGCGATAATTCGACTCATTGGCATTGTTAAATCCTACAAGCGAACCTTTGTCAAAAATATCCCCTAATGCGGAAAATCCCTGCTGAATGAAACGGTTTTTTTTCGTGTAAATATCATCGTCCAGGGAATAATCGTTTTTGAGTGTATTGGCATATATCAGAAATGCAGAAATGAAAATAATGCCAACGAATCGTCCCTGCAGTTTGGGAGAAGGCTTAATCAGTTTGGGCTTTGCCATAATTACTCTCTCAAAAATAGAAAATTTTATTAGCTTTAATGCCCCGCATTTATCATTTAAATTAATACTTTTGAGTATGGGTTTCATCGCAAGCATACAAGCTCGTCAGGTACTTGATTCACGTGGTAATCCTACTGTTGAGGTAGAGGTGATTACCGATACCGGCATCATGGGACGTGCTGCTGTACCTTCCGGAGCTTCTACCGGGGAACACGAAGCGGTTGAATTACGGGATGGGGACAAAGGCGTGTACATGGGTAAAAGTGTACTGAAAGCGGTTAATAACGTAAACACTGTTATTAAAGAGGAGATCAATGGCATGTATGTATTTGATCAGAATGCGATTGATAAAAAAATGATTGCTCTGGATGGTACGGATAATAAAAGCAGCCTGGGGGCCAATGCTATTTTAGGTGTTTCTCTTGCCGTTGCGAAAGCTGCTGCCGAAGAAGCGCGTCAATCGCTTTATCGCTATGTGGGAGGAATAAATGCGAATACACTTCCGATTCCACTGATGAACATTTTGAACGGGGGAGCACATGCGGATAACAGCATCGATTTCCAGGAGTTCATGATCATGCCGGTGGGCGCGGAAACTTTCGGTGAAGCCTTACGCATGGGAGTGGATATTTTTCACACCCTGAAAAAAGTTTTAAAGGATAAGGGCTATTCTACTAATGTCGGTGATGAGGGAGGTTTTGCTCCGGACATCAAGTCGAATGAAGAAGCTATTAAAATTGTTCTGAAAGCCATTGAAACGGCAGGTTATAAACCAGGGGAGGATGTTTACATTGCCATGGATGCAGCTGCATCGGAATTTTACGATGCGAAAACAAAAAGCTATGTGTTTAAAAAATCTTCCGGTGAGAAATTGAAATCAAGCGAGCTGGTCGATTTCTGGGTGGATTGGGTGAAAAAATATCCCATCCTTTCGATTGAGGATGGCCTTGCTGAAAATGACTGGGATGGCTGGAAATTGCTGACTGAAAAATTAGGCAAGAAAATACAGTTGGTGGGAGACGATCTGTTTGTTACCAACGTTAACTTTTTGCAAAAAGGGATTGATACGAACGTTGCGAATTCCATTTTGGTGAAGGTTAACCAGATCGGCACCCTGACGGAAACGGCCAATGCGGTTCAGCTGGCACATACCAACGCCTATACCAGTATCATGAGTCATCGCTCGGGAGAAACGGAAGATACTACAATCGCCGATTTGGCCGTTGCCATGAACTGCGGACAAATAAAGACAGGCTCTGCTTCCCGTTCGGACAGGATAGCAAAGTACAATCAATTGCTGCGCATAGAGGAACAATTAGGAGAAGCGGCACGATTCATCGGAAAGAATTTTAAATATATTTCAAAATAAATGGACACACTGAAAGAAAAATTTTCCGAGAAAGCCCTGCCAATGGCTGTTGAGGTGAAAAATCTCATTAAGGAACATGGTGATAAAAAACTGGGAGAGTATACGATTGCCCAGGTTTACCAGGGAATGAAAAGCATTACAGGGCTTGTTACGGAAACATCCAAATTGGATCCCGAAGAAGGAATACGTTTCAGAGGCTATACGATTCCTGAACTGCGCGAAAAATTACCGAAATCCGTTAACGGGGGCACCGAGCCTTTACCGGAAGGCATTTTTTACCTGATGCTGGTGGGGGAATTACCTACCCTGGAAGATGTGACGAATGTTGCCAATAATTGGGCCCGCAGGAGTATTGTTCCGAAGCATGTATTTGATACAATCGATGCTTTGCCGCTATCTACACATCCAATGACCATGTTCAGTATCGGTATCATGGCCATGCAGACGGAGTCAGTATTTGCCGCTGCTTACAAAAAAGGGATCAGCAAAAAAGAGTATTGGGATTATACGTATGAGGATTGCATGAACCTGATTGCGCGCCTTCCGCGTGTTGCAGCTTATATCTACCGCAAAAAATACAAGAATGACGTGCACATTGAACCGGATCCTAAATTGGACTGGGCTGCGAACATAGCGCACATGATGGGATACGAAGACTTTAATGTGCAACGCCTGATGCGTATGTATATGACAATCCATGCCGACCACGAAGGCGGCAATGTATCCGCTCATACGACCCATTTGGTAGGTTCTGCTTTGAGTGATCCGTATTTATCTTTTGCTGCTTCCATGAATGGTCTTGCAGGTCCTTTGCATGGGCTGGCTAACCAGGAAGTGATTGCCTGGATCATGCACATGCGGGAACAATTAGGGGGTGGTCTTCCTACAGAACAACAGATTGGAGATTTCATCAAGAAAACATTAGAGGACGGAAAAGTGGTTCCGGGCTATGGACATGCGGTGCTTCGCAAGACGGATCCCCGCTTTAGCGCCCAACAGGATTTTTACCACCGTTACATCGCTATAGATGGAAAAAAAGATGATCTCTGTGAAATTGTACAAACGATTTATAAAGTAGCTCCTCCGATTTTATTAAACACCGGAAAAATCAAGAACCCCTGGCCGAATGTAGACGCGCATTCGGGTGCGCTGCTGATGCACTTCGGCATCACTGAGTTCGATTTTTACACCGTACTGTTTGGTGTTTCCCGTGCTTTGGGGGTCCTTGCTTCCCTGGTATGGGATCGCGCCCTGGGTCATCCGATCGAGCGCCCCGGTTCTATTACGACAGAAGGTATCAAGAAAAAGATCGCGGCGATGGCAGTTAAGTAATGGCCTTCAAAAATCTCCGGCACTTTGTAGAAAAACTCGATGCTTCGGCTGAACTAATCCGCATTAAGGAATATGTGAATCCTGATCTGGAGATAGCTGAGGTGGTTGACCGCATTTCTAAATCGGGCAATAACAAAGCACTGCTGTTTGAAAATACCGGCACTGCATTTCCCCTGCTGATCAATTCCATGGGTTCCTATAAGCGGATCTGTATTGCGCTTGGTGTGAGTGAGCTCGATGATGTTGCGAAAGAAATCGAGCAGCTTTTCAAAAAGCTGGCGGGGCCTAAAGAAGGTATTCTAGACAAACTGAAAATGCTTCCCATGTTGAGTGAGATCTCTTCCTGGATGCCGAAGGTTATCGGAGGGAAAGGGGAGTGCCAGGAAATTGTGATGGCTGATCCGGATATTACAAAGTTTCCGGTCATGAAATGCTGGCCGGAAGATGGCGGACGATTTTTAACCTTACCCATTATTCATACCAAGGATCCGAATTCGGGGATCCGCAATGTAGGTATGTACCGCATGCAGGTTTTTGGACCAAAGCTGACCGGTATGCACTGGCACAAACACAAGGTATCTGCCGGACATTTTAACGAATATAAAAAGCTGGGTAAAAAAATGCCGGTGGCGGTCGCCCTGGGAGGTGACCCGGTATATACCTATGCTGCTACCGCTCCTCTTCCACCGAATGTGGATGAATATATGCTGGCGGGATTTCTCCGGAAGAAAAAAGTAGAACTTGTCAAATGCCTGACCCAGGATATTCAGGTGCCTGCAGATGCCGATATCATCATCGAAGGGTATGTGGACCCTCAGGACGAACTGCTCTGGGAGGGGCCTTTTGGAGATCATACGGGTTATTACTCCCTTGCCGACTGGTATCCGAAATTTCACATTACCTGTATTACACATAAGGCAAACCCAGTATATCCTTCTACCATTGTAGGCATTCCTCCTCAGGAAGACGCCTGGATTGGCAAGGCGACGGAGCGTATTTTTCTGGCTCCTATTAAAATGACCTTGCTACCGGAAATACTGGACATGGAACTGCCAATCGAGGGTGTATTCCATAACCTGACCATTGTAAAAATTAAAAAGGAATATGCCGGCCACGCTCAAAAGGTGATGAATGCGATGTGGGGCGCGGGACAAATGATGTTCAATAAAATTTTAGTGATTGTGGATGAAGGTGTGAATGTTCACAATTATGTGGACGTTGCAAAGGCCATCAGTATGCATACGGATCCTGCAAATGATATCTACTTCAGCCAGGGCCCGATGGATGTGTTGGATCATTCCTGCTCGAAGTTTGCCTTTGGAGGAAAGATGTGTGTGGATGCTACGACGAAGTTTCCGGAAGAAATGGTTAGTTCAAAGTTTAAAGTTCAAAGTTCAAATGAAACTATTCATTCAAAACTTGAAACTTTGCTCGTCCCAGACCAGGCGGAGAAGTTGAAACTAAAGACTGTTAATTCAAAACTTGAAACGTTAAACTTTAAACTGGAGAGCATCAATGCTTCCTTAGTACCAAAAGGTATTTCTGCCGTGTTTATTTCGGTGAAAAAAAACAGGAAAAACCATATCCGGGAACTGAACGGGCAATTGTTTGCATTGGAAGAGTTCAGCAATGTAAAAATTATCATCTATGTTGAACATACGGTGGATGCTGCTGACATTGCGGATGTGATCTGGCGTTTTGCAAATAACATTGATGCACGCAGGGACAGTTATGTAATTCCTGCCGTGGATACAAATTCCATTTCTCATATTGGTTTTGACGGTACGCGTAAAACAAAAGAATTGGATAATTTTGACCGGCCCTGGCCGAATATTATTTGTGCAGACGAGGCAACGATAAAAAACGTTGACGAAAAATGGGGGAAGTTGGGGCTAGGAAATTTCATTCCCTCCCCTTCGCTTAAATACAGGAAACAGCTGTATAAGGGAGGAGCGGTTATTACAGAATAAAATAAGGTAAAGCCCTATCCCTTTAATCTGCTTACAGATAACTCAGCCACTTCTTTTCGGGATGTGCAAATTTGTACTTTCCGTAATACCTGCAAAGCCCATACAGGACAAGGATATAAATAATCCATGCCCCATACACTTCTTTGAGTGATAAGGCTGCTAAGCCTCCATATAATATGGCAGTATACTTAATCAGAAAAAGGTGTACGATATAAAAAAACATCGGAACCTGACCAATTTCAATGATCGGCCTAAGTGTTCCGGGTACTTTTTTATCAAAACAATAAAGTACCAGTAGTGCCGGCCCTATTGTCATCAAAAGATAGAGTAAAGATGTCGGATATTTGGTCGTTCTCAAAAAGGCTAAAATGGTGTATACTATGTTTTTTTGCGGAACCCAGGGTTTTGGATCTCCATATTGATTGAGCAGCCTTAGAAGGATAAACAGCCCGATACAGGCAATTCCTCCGATTAACAAATAATTTCTCCTTTTTTCAGGATTGTACGTTTTTGAAAAAAGTTGCCCCGCACAATATCCAAGAGAAATAAGTCCGAAATAAGGTAATAAAGGATAGAGTACATACACGGAAAAGGAATCTGTTAATTTAAATTGTTCCTGGTAATGAAGCAGAATCCCCAATTTTCCATATAAAGAACTTGGATCCGGTTGAAAGCGATCCAACAGATTATGTCCGAACACCAGCAAGGCACCTATGATCAGAAGTGTTTTAGAGTTCAAATACCTGGAAACCATTCCAAGAAAAATCATACTCATCCCTATTGCCCAGATCACCATCAAAACGATTACCGGCCTTGTGAAATCTTTGAACCAGGCAAACCGAAGTACGACCAATTCAAGAAAAATCAAAAACAAGCCTCTTGTTAACAAAAATTTTGTGGCTTTTACCTTGTTGTTCTTCTCTGTATACAGATAAGTCGATATTCCCACAAGGAAAATAAATACGGGTGCACAATAATGTGTGATCCAACGGGTGAAAAATAAAATGGGACTTGTGCATTCCAGGTTTTCAGGGTCGCAAGATGAGTTATGCAGAAAATGCCGGGAATGGTCTAGCGCCATTAAAATCATCACAATGCCACGAAGAAGATCAAGAGAATATATTCTATTCGGCTTCATAGGTACATAAAAAAGAAAAGGATGATTCCATATCGTGAATTTAATGTTATTTTGTGTTGTTAAATAAAGATCGTGAATGAAAAAAATAATGCTTTTAGGTTCGGGAGAATTGGGTAAAGAATTTACCATTGCCGTCAAACGCCTTGGACACTATGTGATTGCAGTTGATTCGTACAACAATGCCCCCGCGCAACAAATGGCAGATGAACGAGAGGTGATCAATATGCTGGATGGGTCGGAGCTTGACCGGATTGTTGCCAAACACAAACCGGATCTGATTGTTCCGGAAATTGAAGCCATACGTACCGAACGTTTTTATGAGTATGAAAAACAAGGGATACAGGTAGTTCCGAGTGCCCGCGCGGCCAATTTTACCATGAACCGGAAAGCCATACGGGACCTGGCTGCCAAAGAGCTTGGTTTAAGAACTGCCAAGTACGCCTATGCAACAACGATCCAGGAGTTTACAAAGGCCATTGAAGAAATTGGAATTCCTTGTGTGGTCAAACCTTTGATGTCTTCTTCCGGAAAAGGGCAATCAGTTTTAAAGGCAAAGGAACAAATGGAGCAAGTCTGGAGTTATGCCATGACGGGAACCCGGGGCGATCTGAAGGAAGTGATCGTAGAAGAGTTTATCCCTTTTATTTCTGAAATTACCTTACTCACGGTGACTCAAAAAATTTCCCCAAATGGGAAATCAAAAGGTCCCACTTTGTTTTGCGCCCCCATCGGCCATCGGCAGGAACGGGGAGATTACCAGGAGAGTTGGCAACCTCACCCCCTAAGGGAGAAGGATTTGCAGGAAGCCAAAGCAATGGCTGCTAAAGTTACCGAAGCGCTAACGGGTGCCGGAATATGGGGCGTCGAATTTTTCCTCACGGAGAAAGGTGTTTATTTTTCTGAACTTTCTCCACGTCCCCACGACACGGGTATGGTGACCCTGGCCGGCACACAAAATTTTTCTCAGTTTGAATTACATGCGCGTGCAGTATTGGGCTTACCCATTCCGGAAATTTTGTTGGAAAAGGCCGGTGCCAGCGCTGTTATATTGGCTTCCAGGGATGGAGAGAACCCTAATTATAAAGGAATGGAAGAAGCCTTGCAAACACCAAATTCTGACCTGCGTGTTTTCGGAAAGCCTTCCACCCGACCTTTCCGCAGAATGGGTGTAGCTTTAACACATGATGTAGCCGGTTCGAATATTTCCACTCTGGTAGAAAAAGCGAAATCGATTGCGGCAAAAATTAGTGTGAGTTAGTTACCTTTTCCGTTTCTTTTCAATTACTTTAATCTGTTCATCGTCGAAAAATATTTTGGGTATTTTTAATCTGTGTGATTTACCCATTACAAATGCGTAGTATTTTTTCCGCTCCCTTATTTTTAGAAAAGAATCAAAATTTATCCTGGATTCATTTTTTTCATTTTTGATAATCAAGTATTCGCCATCTATAGCAATTTCTATATTTTCAGCTTTGTAATTTTCCAGTCTCAACAAAATCAATAAAGCCGGTTTTACAATCATGTAAATTCCATAAAAAATGAAAATTCCGCCAAAAGCTGCAAAAACTATCAAAAGTTCCGTTTGCAAAAGGTAGATCCCCGCTAACAGTAGAAATGGACCACCGAACATCCGTAAAAATGTTGTCCATTTCCCATACCCGAAAAAATAGTCGTCCAGAGCGAATTGAATTTTTTCTTTCCTTGATATTGTTTTCATTTTTTTTATTTAGAGGCTGTTTTCTGACAGATCTTCCATTTGTTACATAAAACACCTAAATTTGATTGTTATCAAAAATTTAAATCGGGTATATGTTTCAAAAAAAATTATTGTTCGCGCTACCTTCCCTATTCTTTTTGGGCTGCGGAAGTCCTTCCACAAAAGATGAAAACTCAACTAATCCAACGAATGTAAATGCTTTCCTTGATTCCTACAACAAGAAATACCAGGAATTAACAACGCTTGCCAATGAGGCACAGTGGAAAGCCCAGATTTATATTGTAGAAGGGGATACCGCCACGGCGAATGCGACCAACCGGGCTTCACAGATATTGGCGGATTTCACAGGAAGTAAAGAGAATATTGAGAAAATAAAATCATTCCTGGAACATAAGGATCAGCTGAATGACCTTCAAAAGGAAGAGCTGGAACACATGTTGTATTTCGCTGGAGGTAATCCGCAGACCGTTGCGGATATTGTAAAAGAACGGATCAAAGCAGAAACAGCGGCTACGGAAAAACTGTATGGCTTTACCTACCTCCTGGATGGCAAAAAAGTGACTACCAACGGGATTGATAACATCCTGAAATCAGAAAACAATCTGGGCAAGCGCCTGAAAGCCTGGGAATGCAGTAAGGAAGTGGGCATCGGGCTTAAGCAAGACCTGGTAAAATTACGCGACTTACGAAACAAAACGGTACAGGGTCTTAATTTTCCGGACTTCTATACCTACCAGGTGGAGGATTATGGAATGAGCACGGATGAGATGATGGCCTTGCTTAGAAAAATAAACAAGGAAATTTATCCTTTGTACCGGGAGCTTCATACCTATGCACGTTACGAATTGGCTAAAAAATATGGAGCTAAAGAAGTTCCGGACTATTTACCTGCCCATTGGATGCCGAATCGCTGGGGACAGGATTGGGGTGATATCGTTTCTGTGAAAGGATTTGACCTGGACAAGATCATCCAGGAAAAAAAGTACACGAAGGAATGGATTGTTGAACAGGCCGAGCGTTTTTATGTGAGTATGGGCTTTTCGAGTCTTCCAAAAACTTTCTGGGAAAAATCTGATTTGTATCCACTGGAAGCGAATGCCGATCACAAGAAGAATAACCATGCTTCGGCCTGGCACATGGACCTGGACAAGGATGTTCGCTCCCTGATGAGCATTGAACCCAATGCACATTGGTATGAGACTACGCACCATGAACTGGGCCATATTTATTATTATATGGCTTACAGTACTCCGGAGGTTCCGATTGTGATGCGGGAAGGGGCCAATCGTGGATTCCATGAGGCACTCGGCAGTATGATGGGAATGGCCGCAATGCAGAAACCTTTCCTGGAGGGGCTCGGTCTTATTGCGCCCAACACTCACACGGATTCCATACAGTCTTTGTTAAAGGAAGCACTTTCTTCGGTTGTGGCCTTGACCTGGCAAGCAGGTACGATGAGTGAGTTTGAATATGAATTGTACAGTAAAAATCTGCCGGCCGATCAATTTAATAAACGCTGGTGGGAACTCGTGAAACAGGAACAGGGTATTGTACCTCCCTCTGAACGTGGAGAAAATTTTTGCGATGCTGCCACCAAAACCCATATTATCGACGATCCGGGACAGTATTATGATTATGCCCTGGCTTCTGTACTTATGTTTCAGTTCCATGATTATATTGCGAAAAACATCCTGCATCAGAATCCCCGCGCCACCAATTATTATGGAAACAAACAGATTGGAGAATACATCGGGGGTGTTATGAAAAGCGGAGCGATCGGTGACTGGAGAAAATTATTGAAAGAAAAGACCGGGGAAGATTTAAGTGCACGGGCGATGCTGGACTATTTTGCTCCCTTGATGGATTATCTAAAAAAAGCAAACGCCGGCAGGAAATATACCTTGCCGGAAACCAGGTAAGCATTTATTACTTCTCTAATTCAAGGAATAAATTTTCCCGGGCTTCTCCTGTATAAGGCCGGTAAGTTCGAGGTTGAGCAAGGAAAGCGAAACCTTGCTCATACTGAGCTTAGCTAAAAAACACAATTCGTCTAATCCCCTATCGGTTTTTTCTTTCAGCAGGTTTATAATAACTTCTTCCTCCGGACTTAGATTTTGGAACAGTGATTTTTGCTGAACGACTTTAGGTTTATTCTTTGGTTTTTCCCAGCCCATCATCCGGATAATATCTTCGCCTGATTCAATCAATGCCCCTTTGTTGTACTTTATCAATTGGTTACAACCGAGGGAGCATTCGTCTTTCACTCTGCCGGGAAATGCAAAGACATCTCTGCTGTATGAATTAGCGATATCCGCAGTGATGAGTGATCCTCCTTTGGCTTTTGATTCGACAACAACTGTTGCATCCGACAGGCCCGCCACGATACGATTGCGTTTGGGGAAATTGGGTGCATCGGGTATGGTTTTGCTCGGGAAGTCGGTTAGTAATCCTCCTTGTTCCAGCATCTTTTCTGCTGTCGAACGGTGAAGTGCAGGATATATTTTATCCAGACCATGTGCCAGAACTCCAACTGTGGGCAATTCTTCTGCTAAGGCTGCTTTGTGCGCACAGATATCAATCCCATAAGCGAGCCCGCTGACAATGAGAACACCGTATTCGCGGAGATCCTGAATTAAATCCTGGCATAATTTCTTACCCAATGAGCTAGCGTTTCTCGTTCCTACAATGCTCAGGATCCGTTTCGCGTTCAGATCCCCGGTTCCTTTGTAATAAAGCATCACCGGTGAATCGTGACACTGCCGGAGCCGCTGCGGATAAGTATCTTCCAGATAGAACAAAGGAGTTATTTTAAAACGCTGAATAAATGTTACCTCCTCCTCTGCCCTATCCAGGACCTGGTACCGGCTGACAGCATCGGCTAAGATTTCTCCAATACCCCTTATTTTTTGAAGCGTTCCCTTCTTTTCTTTAAATACACCTTCCGCACTTCCGCAATGGTCTATTAAATTTTTAGCCAGTACGTCCCCTATCCCGGGAATGAGCGTAAGAGCTATCTGATATTTTAAGGATTCCTCCATTTTTGAACCTTGATTTCCTGTTGTAGGAAACTTTCTAAATCTAAGTCAGGAATCAAATGAAAAATCAGGTATAAATACTTAAATTAGTGCATTGTAAAATTTAGCGTATTGTAAAATCCTAAATCGCAAATCCTAAATCCTAAATCGAAACACCATGATCCCACGTCCGCTTGACATCAAAAAATGGATTGCTGATAACCGGCATTTATTAAAACCACCTGTGAGCAATAAGGTTATCTACAAGGATGCTGAATTTATTGTGATGGCGGTAGGGGGCCCCAACTCCCGCAAGGATTATCATTATAACGAGAGTGAAGAATTTTATTACCAGCTGGAAGGTGATATTGTTGTTGGCATACAGGAAAACGGAAAGGCCGTTGATCTTCCGATTAAGGAAGGAGAAATTTTTTTATTACCAGGCAAAGAGCCTCATCAGCCACGCAGGGGACCTGATACGGTAGGATTGGTCATTGAATACAAACGTAAGGCCAATGAAAAGGACGGGCTGCTTTGGTTTTGTGAAAAATGCAATCACAAACTGTACGAAGAATATTTTGTACTGACCAATATCGAAGAGCAATTTCAGACGGTGTTTGCAAAATACTATGGCAGCAAGGAGTTACGCACCTGTAAAAAATGCGGCTACGTGATGGAACCTCCTGCGAAACCTGTGTAAGGGAGACGCGTGTTTATGCCGAAAAAATTAACACGGAAAGAAAAAATTGCGCTCCAACAAAAAGGAGCGCCTCTTAGGTCAGAGGCCGTACCTTTTACTCCGAAAGTGGAGGCATTAAAAAAGACCCACCTGAGCATTGGGCTGATAATTGCAATTCTTGGCTTTGTCTTTTATGCAAATACGCTTCACCATGAGTACGTACTGGATGACTTTTCCCTGATCAAAGAAAATTTCCAGACCAAGAAAGGAACGGCTGCTTTAAAGGAAATATTTACCAGCAGTTACCGTACGGGCTATTATTTGCCTGACAATGATCTGTACCGTCCTTTGTCCAAAGCTATGTTCGCCGTCGAATGGCAACTGGCGCCCGATAAACCCGCTCTGTCGCATTGGGTAAATGTTTTGCTGTATGCGCTTACCGGGTTTCTGCTCTTTTATGTGCTGTTGTTATACCTGCCGGACAGGATGTGGCTTTGCGCGCTGACGGCTCTTCTTTTCATTGCCCATCCTGTACATACAGAAGTAGTGGCCAATATAAAAAGCAGGGATGAGATTTTAAGTTTTCTGTTTTTTCTGTTCTGTGCTTTGGCTGCTATCAAATACATCCGAACGGCTGGAATGATCTGGTTATCGACAATGGGGATCAGCTTTTTCTTATGCCTGCTTTCCAAAGAATCGGCCATTACCTTTATGGCCGCTATTCCCCTAATGGCTTACTTTTTTACGGAAACTACAAAAAAAAAACAAGTTTTGCTGGCATCTGTTTTAGCCGGGATTGCCCTGCTCTTTTTTATTATCCGGGCGAGGATATTGGGAAGCGGGCCTGGTATTAATCCCTCTATTATGGACAACCTGCTGGTTGGGGCGCATAGCAAATTATTACAGGTTACCACGGCTATTGCCATTCTGGGTGTTTATTTAAAATTATTGATCCTTCCTCATCCGCTCGTTTCGGATTATTCATTTAATCAATTGCCGCTTGCGGGTCTGACTGACTGGCATTTTATCTTATCGTTCGTTATTTATACCAGTCTCGCTGTTCTTGCATTTCTGAAGTTCCGACAAAAGAACATGGTTTCATTTGGAATCTTATTTTTCTTTATCACGATATCCGTAGCTTCCAACATTGTTATGCTCATTGGTACTTCTTTCGGTGAACGTCTTTTGTATGCCCCTTCCCTGGGTTTTTGCATGATCCTGGCATACGGACTTACCCGGCTTTTCAAAGTGGAAGAAAAAGATGCCTTGTCATTTCCTTCCTTCCTTCAGCAGTATCCGAAACTCGTCGCACTTACCAGTATACTTCTTTTACTTTTCTTTGCAAAAACTTATTCCCGCAATGAAGCCTGGAAAAGCAATTACACCTTGCATTCCACAGATGTGCTACTATCACCCAACAGTGCCCGGGCGCATTATTATTATGGAAACATCATCACTCAGGATGAATACCTGGCTAAAATAAAAGATCCTGTTGCCCGACAAGCGACGCTGGATACTTCCATGCAAGAAATGCGCCGGACCGTTCAGATTTATCCACTCTATGCGGATGCCTTTCATAAAATCGGGAAGATTTATCTCCTGGAAAAACAAATGGACAGTGCGGCTTTTTATTATAAAAAAGCGCTTGACCTTAATCCGGGTAATTCCATGTATCTGAATAATTACGGGACGGTATTGTTTAATCAAGGTCGGCTCGAAGAAGCCCGAAAAGAATTTGAACTTTCCTTAAAAACAAATCCCAATCAATCCGATGCTTACAGCAACCTGGGAAGTGTTTATGGAACAATGGGGCAACAATTGGTTGCTCAACACAAGCCAGAAGAAGCTCAAAAGAGCTATGAAACTGCGATCAGCAATTTTAAAAAAGCCATTGAACTGGCTCCTGAATATGCTTCGGGTTATTATATGCTGGGCCTCACATATAGGAATATCGGTGATGAAGCGCATGCGAATCAATACATTGATATGGCGAAACGTTTGAATCCCTCGCTTCACTGATTAATAAACTGTATTTAAAAATTATACCGGATCTTTTATGCTAAGCATCGACATTCACACCCACATTCTTCCCGAACAGATCCCAAACTGGAAAGAGAAATTTGGATACGGAGGATTCATCCAGTTAGATCACCACAAGCCATGTTGTGCACGCATGATGGTAGATGATAAATTCTTTCGGGAGGTGGAAGACAATTGCTGGAATGCAGAAAAACGTATCAAAGAATGCCATCAACATCAGGTGGATGTACAGGTCTTATCGACTATTCCTGTTATGTTCAGCTATTGGGCAAAGCCTCAGGATTGCCTGGAACTTTCCATGTTTTTGAATGACCACATAGCAGGTATTGTCCATAAATATCCCAAACGTTTTGTGGGCTTGGGCACTATTCCTTTGCAGGCCCCTGAGCTCGCCATTAAAGAGCTGGAACGCTGCAAAAAAATTGGTCTTGCGGGTGTACAAATTGGTTCACACGTGAATGACTGGAACCTGGATGATAAAAACCTGTTCCCCTTTTTCCAGGCTTGTGAA
>JABDFG010000045.1 GCA_013286655.1 Bacteroidota bacterium | reverse complement strand
AAAAGGATTAATACCGATGATCATTCCTGCAATTGCCACTGCGATCTCCCAGCGGTAGTATTCACCTCCCAGTGCAAGTTTATTCTCCACCTTAATTCTGACAACGGGATGCCCCGCTTCTTCCAATGCTTTCAGTTTTCCTTCGTCCTTTTCGTTTGCATCGGAAGGCAGATACATGTGAACAAAGATCCGGTCCTTGCCGTAAACTCCAGGAACACCAAGCATTTCTCCATTTATTGGAATCAGGCCAAGACCTTCTTTACCCGTACTTTCTGCCAGCAATTGTTCTGCCCAGTAACCGAAGGAACGGATAGAAGAAGATAAAATGAAGGTCACTTTATCTCGTCCATGTTGTTGGCTGATTCCTAAAACGATACCCAAACTGATTCCGGGATTAGCCGCTGATGGAACACCGTCGCAACTTAGTTTCATTCGTTTGGCACTTGCTAAAAAGGCCTTAATATCTATCCCGATCAATGCCATCGGCAGCAAGCCAAAGTCAGACAATACCGAATAGCGGCCTCCGAGATCAGAAGGATTAATGAATACTTCCCGGAAGAGGTAGTGCTGGGCCATTTTTATCAAAGGCGTACCATTGTCCGTAATGGCTACAAAATTTTTCCCCGGACTATTCGTGTTTTTCTTTTCCAGTTGATGGTAGAAATAATGAAAGAAACTCAGGGTCTCCTCTGTACCCCCTGATTTGCTCGCAACGATAAAAAGTGTTTTAGTTAAATTAATTTTATTTTCCACCTCCAAAATGGCTGCAGGATCCGTATTATCCAATACCAATAATTCAGGATAACCCTTGGTTGAACCAAACGTCTGGCAAGCCACTTCTGAACACAAGCTGCTTCCTCCCATACCAAGCAATACCGCATGTGTATAGCCCTCTTCCTTTATTTTCAAAGCAAATTGCAGCAGTTTTTCAGCATTTTTCGCAAAATCATCCGGAAGGCTAAGCCAACCTAAACGTTGATCTATTTCGTTTATTTGCCTGGAATCTCCTTTCCAGAGATAGGGTTCTTTTGCAAAAAGAAGCCTTGCCGTTTGCTTTTCATCCACAGATATGCAGGCCGCCTTTATTTCTGTTTCAAGCTGACCACAACTGATTTGCTGCGGCGAATATCCTTCCCCCAAAACCTTTATTCTTTTATCTGCCAGATTACTTATCAGGCTCGTATAGGCATCGGTAAATTTTTGTATCCCGTCATTTTCCAGTTGTTGCGTTACAAAATCAATTGAAATCCCTGCTTTTTTCAAATCCGAAAATATTCTTCCGGCTTCTTCCAGATCATTTTCAATGGAATCTTCTTTTATAGCTCCATGATCAGCAAAGCCCGCAATGGTCTCATCCGGTAATGTGGTAACTGTATTTTTTCCGATCAGGAATTCTACATAACGAAGATTGTCATACAATGGATTCTTATTGCCAGTACTCGCCCATAATGGTCGCTGCACATGTGCGCCGCCGGCTGCCCGTTTTTTCCAGGCACTTTCATTAAAAAGCTTTTTAAATTCCTGATAAACAAGTCGGGCCGACGCAATTCCAGCTTTACCCAATAATAATTCCGGCCGGTTAAAATCCGGCTCTCCTCCTTCCTGCGCGATGATACGATGTCCAATCAACTGATCCGTAAGAACATCTATTCTGCTGATAAAAATACTCGCTACAGAAATTACCCGATCTACTGGTTTTCCTTCTGCAACTCTGCGATCAATTGCGCGGATATAAGCTTTCGCAATTTCGACATATCGCTCTACGGAAAAAATAAGTGTCACGTTTATATTGATTCCTTCATAAAGCATCTGTTCAATAGCAGGCACACCCTCCCGGGTGCCAGGTATTTTAATGAGACAGTTTGGTCTTCCGACTAGCTCAAACAATCTACGCGCCTCTATTATCGTTCCTTGCGTATCACGTGCCAGATAGGGAGCCACTTCCAGGCTGACGAAACCATCAACACCTTCCGACTGCCTGTAAACAGGTGTCAGGATATCGCAGGCATCCTGTATGTCTTTCACCGTTAACGCGTCATATATCTCCTGAAGATTTTTACCCTGTTTTGCCAATATCGAAATTTGCTCATCATACTCCATGCTATGAGCAACGGCTTTGTCAAAAATGCTGGGATTGGAAGTAACTCCACGAAGCCCTTGCTCCGTTACCCTTCGTTTCAGTTCACCACCTGTAATTTTTTTCCGGGTAAGGTTATCCAACCAATAACTTTGTCCATAATTTAACAGGTTGATCAATGAATTCATAAGACATTTTGTTAACTAATTTAAGCTATTACATTTCCAGGAATCAACGTCTGGACAGACCGGAAAGAAGGAAAATCTTCATTTTAAAATCCCGGTCCTTTTCCAGGAATCTTTTTCTTTGCTCATATTCATAAACACTGATTTCTCCGTTAGAAAACCTCCGCTGTAAAATATCAAGGGGCGTGTTTTTCGCACTTTTTTTGGAAATCGGAACGAAAAAGGAAAAAAATGAAACCAAAATGGTGAACCATACTGCCCACCAGATCAGGTGCATACCGAAGAAGTGATAATTGTAATACATATGTCAAAGTTTTAAGTGTTTATCACAAATTTGTATATTCTTCAGCAGGTAATCATTACACAATTGCTGCAAACAGTTACATTATTCCCATATTCGGAGATAACAACACTAACTGTATAATCGACTATTAAAATAGATACAACGCATTTAATGCGAGTAATTCCATACTTCGTATCCAAATCAGATAAAGGGAAATATTAGAAAAAGAAAAAATGACGAACCTTTTAATGAGTTATATCATGGCAGCGGCACTTAATATGCTATTAACGGTTAAATCTCCTGATTTCAGGAACAATGACACTATCCCGAAAAAATATACGTGCGATGGATTAAACATAAATCCTTCCCTGATCATCAAAGACATTCCTAAATCGGCACAAAGCCTGACGTTGATAATAGATGATCCCGACGCTTCAAACGGCATCTTTGATCACTGGGTTATGTGGAATATTCCTCCCCAGCAAAAAATAGAAGAAGCAAGTGCTCCAGGAATACAGGGAAAAAACAGCGAGAAAGAAAATAAGTATACAGGTCCTTGCCCTCCAAACGGGATTCATCACTATCACTTTAAGATTTACGCCTTAGATATTAAACTTGACCTTCCTGACAGCAGTGGCAAACAGGAACTTAAAAAAGCAATGGAAGGACATATAATCGCTTTCGGCGAGTTAATCGGCTTGTACAAGAGATAATCCGATCAGGATAGAAGATCAGCAACTATTATTCCCGCAATAGTGGAATGAGTGAGACCATTCCCAGGATCACCCGGAACAATATACACATGGTCATCAACTTCGGCATTGTTATGGATATAGGCAAATCTATCGAGCGGTTTCGACAGACACCTCCTCCATTTATAAATGACATCTTCTGCATTAAACCTTTCCCGCATCCAGTTTTCAAGTGATTGATAACGCTGCTCTTCAGAAATGCTTATGTTTTCATTAATTCTTCCAGAATAATCCTCTCCTCCGCATAATAACAGGTCGAATTCACGATCATATTTCAAAAGACGAACATGGTGGTTTCCGGTATCCCACCAGAGCGCCCTTGGTAAACTGTCTTTCTTCACCTTTGCACCAATAATATAAGTCCGGTATGAAAGCTGTTTAAGATGCCGCATATATTTATTATTCGCAGGAGAGTTAGTCGCAATTACGATACGCTCTGCATGTATCCTTAAGCCAAAATTCGTCACAAGGCCTCCCGGAACAATTTCGTCAACAGGCGTTTCGGTAAAAATTCGGCCTCCATTGGATTGAATCGCTTCACACAAGCCTTTTAAATACTTCAGAGGATGCATTTGAGCCTGGTTAGCAAACATCAGACAATACTCCTCCGATTGTTTTATTCCAGGCATGGTGTTCATTTCTTTCACTTCAAGTCCGGCATTTAAGGCCGCGTATAATTCTCTTTTCAAAATAGCTGGTTGATGATCTGCTTGTAAAAACAGGTAACCATTCAGACGCTCAAAATCGCATTCAATTGTTTCCTTCCTTGTGACACGTTCAATGAAATCAATAGCGGCCATATGACTATCCGCAGTTAACCGCGCGTACCCCTTACCATATGTACGCTCTAACCGGGAATAACTATCATCCGGAGTCACGATCAGGTGTGCCATGCTACGGCCCGTTTCCCCATTTCCGATATAACCGCTGTCAACCAGCGCAACTTTTTTCCCTTCCTGCGCCAGACAGTAAGCAATAGTGGAACCGGCTATTCCTCCTCCTATAACGACAATATCTACAGACAGGTCCTCTTCTAAATTATCATATTTTATTGGCCAGACAGAATTTCCCCAATAAGAAGTGTTAATTCCCGTAGCAGGTCTAGCAGTTCTTTCAGATAAATAAGTGAACATTCCTTATTTGTTGTTTCTATACTGAACAAATAGTATTCCAGAAATACTTCACATTCCAGAGGGCCATTTTATGCGATATCGCAGACATCACCTCTCATTTCGGGAAAAAATTTCCCCTTTTTTTCTTTTCTATTCCGAATTAGCGGAATTTATCCCTTTGAAATTTTGGCATGATATTGCGCATGATATTTACTAAAATCAATCCTTTCAGATACCGTGGAAGCCGTTACAGAAAAAACAGAAAATGACATTCAACTTTCCGAAGAAACCATCCAGAGGATAGTTGAGGTATTCAACAATCAAATAACGTTTTACGAAGAATACAATACAAAACTCGTGGATACAATCCGAGAATCAGCTTGCTATTCGGAAAATAACAAAGAGGGAAAAGAAATCTTAAAATTTATCGATGATAATTTTAAGATTTCGGTGGACACCCTGAATAAAAATATAAAATCAATTACTGAACCCCGGAATAATTAATAAAAACAGGAAGAAGGCCATTTACATTTTTCAGGTAAGTTGACCTTCCTCCAGTCTTATATGAGATCCTTCGGTATGCAGAATATGCTCTGCGGCTTTTATTTCTTTAAGATCTCCCTGTACGACAACTAAAAATTTCCCTTCGTTCAGATGCTCTTCATATTTCACTACTGACTCTTTTTTAAACCCCAATGCCACAAGTATTGTAATGATACCGCTTCCTACTAAACCAATATCAAAACCAGCAATTGCACCAATGAGTGCGCCCGCCCCGTACAAAAAGCCAAACCCCGGAATCGCGAACAATCCAAGTCCGGTTAATATGCCCAAAACGGGTCCTGCAATAGCGCTGATCACGACAGGACCTTTTCCGGCCGTTTCACAGGATTTAACATGAAGATGATCATCAATTATTTCGGCCTTACCCAAAAGCGAAACCTTATTTAATGGAAAATGCGCAGTGTTAAGCGCTTTAACAGCGAGCAAGGCCTTTTCATGTGATTCATAAATGCCTACTTTTGATGTCATACTATTAATAATTAGATTTCTAAATGAGTTGAACTTACTGATTAAGAATACACCTTCGCTCTTTCCAGAGCATATTCTTTCTCCTGTGAGGCGGGGCACTTTATTGATCCATAAGAACAAAACACACAACACTTTCCCGGCTTTGCGTACATCGTTTGGTTACAAAACCGGCAATCATGCGCCATTTTTCTGCCCATAGAAGTCATTGTTGACCTTTGCTCCACCTGACAATGGGGGCATTTAATTCTTGTTTCAAGAATTAAATTTTGAATTCTGCTCGTTGATAAATTCATTTTCACGATCGTTTAAATCCTGGTTCTACCCATAAAAATGCCGGATAATTCTATAGACTAAATAGATCGCCAGCACGACCATACCAATCCCCAGGAATAATCTATTCGGCTTAGGCGCCGGTTCTGTTCGCGCGCTTCCGGGTGTTTCAAGTCCTAACACATCCTTCTCCCTATACAGTTCTGTTGGTTTCTCTGAATCGGTCTTCTCTTCTATAGGGGTCATCATTGTTCTGAATTTAGTAATATCCAGGCATGAAATTAATGATGATAAGGACCGAAAGTATTACACAATTTTAAAATTAAGTTGCATCCTAAATTATAGACAAAACCAAAAGCGTGAAAGATGTAAGCAATTCGGAATGTCTTATAACATATTTGAGGTTGGAAGATTCCATCTTCGTTCGGAGAATAAATAATTAAAAAGAGCTCCTACACATGAACCCCATTTTAGTCGCAACCGATTTTTCCGCAATCGCTGACAATGCTGTAAAATATGCAGTTGAGCTCGCAAAAATCATGAATACTTCTATTACTCTGTTTCATGTATTTCATATTCCGGTAATGGCATCTGATTCTCCCCTTGTTCTACCCATTTCCATAAATGAATTGGAAAAAGATAGCCTCGACCTGTTAAAAAACCTCCGCACCGACATTATAAATACAACTACCAATCTACAAGTCGACATCGAAACTCAGGGAGGCTTTGCCAATGACGAGATTATCAAAATGAGCAAGAGATCAACTTACGAACTCATTGTGATGGGGATCATGGGCCGAGGAAAGTCTTCTCCCTTATTTGGCAGCACGGCCACTTCCGTCGCCGTAAATGCAACAACCCCTGTACTCATCATTCCCCTGGAGACTAGCTTCAAAAAACCAGAAAAAATAGTTTTTGCTTTTGACTTCCAGGAAATAAAAGAACCACGGCACATGAATATACTACTAACACTTGCTAAGTTTTTTGACGCAAAAGTTCATGTACTTAATATTGTCGAAAAAATCAGAAAGGAACATATCGAGCAAACATTAGCGGGAATGCAGGTAGACGATATTCTTTATAATACCAGACACACAATTTCAACCCAGACAAATGAAGATACCATACAAGGTATTGAGGACTATTTGAAAAAAAACGAAAGCGAGTTACTTGTTATGATCAAACGCAGACACGGATTTTTTGACTGGCTGCTTCACAACAGCCACACCAGGAAAATGGCATTTCACACTTCTATTCCACTACTTATTCTGCACGATTAATGTTCCGAACCTTTCTGTTATCAGTCTTATTGATTCCCATTAATTGCGCCCTTCTCGCGCAGCAGGATGAACAGGCCTTGCTCAGACAAATTGAACAAGACGATCAGACTGCCGTGGATGCTATTGCTATGTATTCCCCCGAGATAAGGAAAGACATTTTCGAAGCAGCCAGGGCTCCCGAGGTCATTGTGCGTTTGCACTCCATGCAGGAAAAGACAAAAGAAGTGTTTACAAACCTGCTAACTTCCTATAGCAAAGAAGAACAGGAAAAAATATGGAATCTAACCCGTTATCCAGCACTGATTTCGGAAATCGCCTATGGTCAGAAGAAAACGGAAGGCGAAATTAACACCATTCTGCTTCAATATCCGGAAGAAATACACCAAATTGCTCTGGAAGAAGGTACCCAGCATTACGAGTTATTATTGCAGATTGCACAAAAAAACACCAAATACCAGGCCGATTTTGAAAAAGTATTGCGTGATTATCCGCCCGAAACCGCCAATGCCTACCGCGATCTGATAAAAATGCCGGAAGTTCTGAATACCTTATACGACAATCTTCAGTTAACCCTCATCATCGGCGATCTTTATAAAAAAGACCCAAAATTTGTATTGAGCAAAACAGACTCTCTGAACCAAGTATTAACGCAACAAAATGCCAAAGAAACGGCTGACTGGCAGCAAAGTTTGAAGGATAACCCACAGGCACAAAAAGAATACATGCAGGCTGCTGAACAATACGCCCAGGATAATGGCTATGAACCGGCGGATTACTCCGCGCCAATCAATACAGATGTGTCTGATTACCCCACTTATTCATACAATTGGTGGTTCGGTTATCCATCCTGGTATCCCTATGCTTATTGGGATCCTTATCCTTACTGGTACGACTGGGGTTTTTACTATGGCGCAGGTGGAAGGCCCTTTTTTTTCGGAATGCCATCCTCCTATTTCATGAATTGGTATTTCTATAATCCTGAACACTGGAACCGTTACCCTGAATTGGCCAACCATTATTATAACTATTATATGAATCATCCTGGTTCACGTTACAGCAATAGCATCAGCAGAAGTGTCAATAATTGGCGCAATTCTAACAGAAAGGCAGTAAATGAAGACTGGGACAAAGACACCAAAGGCCGTATACAACGGTTTAAGGAATTTGGCCGAACAGAAATGAACACAACCAGAAACGCAAACAAAAACACCGATCATTCATTCGTCCGGCAACCGGCTACAAGAGTGCCCGCCTCTTTCAGGAGCAGCAACATAGCCACTCCTTCAATCAATTCCCAACCTGCCGGTAAGTCTTCCGAAACGCATTCCAATAATAATCAATACAGAAATGCCCAGCAATACCATCAAAGCACCTGGCAACAGGTACGTCCTCAAACACATTATTCCCCTGCTGCTGCCCCATCCCGACCTATGGGAAATGTCGGAGGGAGTGGCGGAAGAAGAAGATAATTTAAAATTTATACTTTTGTCCTGAAGTTGTCTAAATTATAAACAAAAAAACAAGATCATGAACTCAAGTATAAAAAAAATTCTCGTACCCATTGATTTGACAGAATTCTCAGAAGCAGCTATTTCAAATGCCGTATCAATGGCTAAACTTTTAAATGCAGAGGTTTTCCTGATACATGTGCTGGCAGTTAATGACTATTATTTTTCAATCGTTCCGGAAATGCGTACGCTCCTCCCGTCCATCACTGAGATTGAAGTTTCTGTTAAAAAACGAATGGAGGAACTTCAAGCCAATGTAACAAAGCAATCAGGAATAACGCCAAACGTATTTGTTACAACGGGCAATATAGAAACAGAAATTATTGATTTCTCAAAAAAGAAAAAAATTGACCTGATCCTCATGGGAACACATGGAGCATCCGGGTATAAAGAACTTTTCATTGGAAGTAACGCCCAACGGGTTGTTTCTCTTTCGGATATTCCGGTTTTGACAATGCAAAATGGAATTCAAAAACCGGAATTCAAAAACATTTTGTTACCGATCGACAATTCCCTGCATAGCAGGGAAAAACTTAACATAGTAATGGTCATCGCTAATTTGTTTGGGGCGATCATTCACCTGCTTGGACTTCCCGATTCAGACAAAAAAGAAGATCTTGATAAATTTAATATCAAGATGAAGTCTATTGGAGAAATTATCACAGCTGAAAAGTTGTCCTTCAAGGCATCTATAGTGGATGGAGATAACATTGCAAAAGCCGCATTAGCATATGCTAAAGAAAATAAATGTGATCTGATAGCCGTCAATACAGGTCATGAATCAAAGATAACAGGCATTTTTCCAGGTTTATTTGCGCAGCAAATAGTGAATCATTCCACCATACCAGTCTTGAGCATTAAACATACTGAAGGTCATTACGATATCACAACACCAGGGTTTGGAATCGGTTAAGGAGGCAGGGGACCCGTATAATTGATACAGGGGACTTTTTCCCAACTGCATTTGTCGTAAAACATAACACCTACATTCGACAGATCCTCCTTCCCAACGGTAAAGACTGCATCTGGCGTTAGAAACCAGGTCAGAAGGCACTTTTTATCAACAGATGAATTTTCAGAGGATCCCTTCGCACATTTTTTCAGAATACTGTCATAATTCGACTTGTTTTTTTTAACCTCGTCGACTATACAGTAATCGCCTGGAGCTAATGAAATAGAAAAACGTCCAACTGAATCAGAAATAAACGCCAGGATCACCGCTTTCGAAAAATCATTCTTCCTGCCTGCCTTCAGATAAAGTTTTTTTGAAGGTAGTGGCTTCGGCCTTTTCATTTCTTGTATTGCCTGTTCTCCAGGGTAAGCCCCGCCACAATAAGTTCCGGTTATCTGAACCGTTCCACTTACCTTCACTTTTTCTATTCGTTTACCACTGGTATTTTGAGAAAAGGAAAATCCAGTGGCAATAATCAATACCGTTATAACAGAGCTCTTTCTCACGAAGACGAAATTACAGAAAACTTAGTACTTTTATGTATCCCGGACGAAATGCTAATCGACGAGCAGAGACCATGCGACTAATTTATCTTTTGATAGTATTTGTTTTTGCCAGAGAAACCTTTGCACAAAGCAAAGACAAATCCGTAAAGAATCAGGATACCATCAAGACTGTCACAACTTTACCTTCTAAAAATAAACATTCCCAAAAAACTCAGAATAATCCGGTTTCTACTCCTCCTTTAAACAGATTTGTTCCTCATTTTATTGAAACAAAGGACAGGTACTCAAACGGGCAGGTGAAAGAAAAGGGTGATACCATCAATGGGTTAAAAGAAGGTGAGTGGACCCAGTTTGATAGAAACGGGAAAATGACAAGCAAAGTACGTTATGTTAAAGGGATACAGGAAGGAGAAGTTATTCAGTATTTTGATAACGGACAAGTCAGAGAAAAAGGAAATTACGTAAATGAAAAGTATGAAGGAGAAGTCATTTCTTATTATAACAATGGCGAAATCTATTTTAAAAGAACATATGGAAACGGTATAGAAGAAGGTGAGTGGACCTGGAATTATGAAAACGGGAAGGCGAGAAAAATTGTGCATTATACAAATGGAAAATTAAATGGCGAGTTTATTGAAAATTATGAAAATGGACAGATGAAAGTGAAGGCCACTTATCTGAATGGAAAATTAGAGGGCGATTATGTAAAATATTTTGCAAGCGGACAGGAAGCCAGAACAGGTTCTTATTTAAACGGGAAAAAAAATGGGGAGTGGGTCCAATACAAAGAAGACGGTACTGTTTCCTTCAAACAAACATACGTATTGGGTGCGGGAAAAGAAGGAAAACAATCCAAGGGAGTAAAAAATAAAAAAACATAATTATGAAAACTGGTATCGTCAAATCATTCAATGAACTCAGCAAATATGGTTTCATTAAGGTAGATGAAACCGGAGAAGAAATATTTGTCCACGAGTCGGGATTGACGTGCTTGATTCGCAAAGGTGATAAAGTAATGTTTATGATTACCGACGGGAAAAAAGGACCAAATGCTACGAATGTGAAGAGGATAGAATGAAATCTAATCTTCTGATCTTAATTTCCGCATTCCTCCTGTACGTCACCTTGGGCATTTTCGGCGCCTGCCATCATGAGCTATGGCTCGACGAAGCTCATCACTGGCTGCTGGCAAGGGATAGTACTTCCATTCAAAATCTTATTTATAATGCAAGGTACGATGGTCACCCTTTAGTATGGGAATTAATTCTGTTTCTTGCATCAGGAATTAGTCAAAATATAGTTGTCGTTCAGGTCGTCCATTTAGCAATTGCTTTCACTTCCGCATTTCTGTTTCTGAAATATTCCCCTTTTAAAACGATTCAAAAAGCACTCATTATTTTCGGCTATTATTTCCTGTTCGAATACGCCGTAATTTGCCGGAGTTACGGTTTGACCTGGCTTCTTTTGATATTACTTTCCATTCTCTTTACCCGGGACAAAAGAAATTACTTATTGATTACAATTGTCCTGTTTCTGTTAGCAAACACACACTTGTTTTCGCTTATCTGTACTATTCCTTTTTTTCTATTATTGATTTATGAACGAGTTCAGGAAAACAAATCCATGAGATTTTCATTGGCTTATTCCCTCCTCTACCTTGCCGGTATAAGCATTTCCATTTGGCAAATTATTCCCCCTTCAGATTTCGGTTTTATTCACCTTACCGCCCACACGCCCTGGATTATGAAAGAACATCTTATAAGATCTTTATCCCTTTTCGTGAAGGGAATCATTTATATCCCGGATTTCGGCAGCTATCATTTTTGGAATACAAATTACCTGTTCACAAAACTGAAAATTATTTCCGGCATTGTTTCTTTAATAACACTCGCATTGCCCTTTGTTTGTTTTTCCAGAAAAATTTCATTTTTCATTTTCTACTCCGGCTCTTTCGGAATAGCAACAATCCTTTATGTTTTACCGCTAAATGGCGTGCGCTATCTCGGGTATTCCTATATGCTATTCCTCGTGTCCCTTTGGTTTGACAAGTGCTATAAAAAAAGCTCCGTTACTTTCAATACAAATAAATATATTTCAAGCGTTTTACTTTGGTCGATTTTTATAATCCAAGCCTTTAGCGGGGTTATGTCGTACTATTCGGATTACCGATTCCCATTTTCAGAATCCAAAAACGTTGCTGATTATATTAAATCTAACCCAAACTTCCAAAATTTCAAAATAGTAGTTAGTCCGGGCAACTCCGGCCCACCCATAGCCGCTTATCTGAAACAAAGACTTTATTATCCCGAATCGGAAAATTGGGGAACGTTTTGCAATTGGAACTCCTGCTATCTCGCTAATAATGACAGTATTTTAAAGAAAATAGCGTCGGCCCTGACTCCTGCTTCTAACAAAAATGTTTTACTGATAACTGCTTACGACAAAAGCAAGTCCGATTCATTACAAAATGAACTAACCTCTATCATTGGCAAAAATTACATTATAGAAAGTATCAAAAAATTTGACCAAAGCATTATCAAAGAAGAAAACTATACGGTCTTTCAGCTACAAAATAAATAAATGGGGATTCTCCATTCAGAAGGGCGTCTAACTTCGAATCCTATTTTATTTTTTAGAACCCAGTTGCTTTTGGGGAAATTTAAACAGCAGAGACGTTAGAATTGGTAAAATAAAAATTGAAATTGTTACAATGGAAGTTAACCAATCTGCGATTGGGCTTCTTAAGAATATACTTAACGAATCATCCGGCATATAATGCTCATATAGGGATAATAAGAGCTTTATACCCAAAACCCCTATCACAATAAAGGCCGACGTTTCAAGAAAAGCATATTTTTCCATTAATTTAACAAATCCCTGGGCAATAAACCGCATAGCGAGCATCCCTATAAAAACTCCTGTACAGATCAAAATAATGTTCTTGCTAAAAGCAACGGCAGCAAATACATTATCGATAGAAAATGCCACATCCATAATTTCCATTAATAACACCGTAGCCCAAAAATTTCCCATCCAGCCAACTATTGTCTTGTAAACCAGGTTATTCTCTTTATTGACAAATTCCTTTCCCTTATTTTCTTCCCGCCTCTTTTTGTACCAATCGTAAACCAGGTACAACAGATACAAGCCTCCCAATGGCTTCAAAAACCAAAACCTAATTAAAAACGCCGCGAAAATCAAGGCCAAGCCACGAAATACATAAGCCCCCAATATTCCGTAGCGTAGAGATTTGTAGCGTTGTTCCTTCGGTAAATCCACAACCAATGTAGCCAATACGGCCGCATTATCAATAGATAAAAGGCCTTCGATCAGGATTAAATTCCCCACAACCACTAAAGAAGACAAAGGGCTGTTCCAAATCTGCTGAATCAAGTCATTCACAATGTAATCTACAGCGTGACGTTAGTATTCCACGGCCCAATGGCAATGTTAAATGTCAGATCGCAAACGCCGTTACCATAATTAATCGTACGGGTTAGTTTACCCGTGGGTGTAAAACTTAGTATACCTGAAACATACATGAAACGGGTACCAGGAGGTGTACAATTAAAATTCAGAATCAGGGGAGAGCCTGATGAAACACTACCCGAATAGGTTTCTCCGTCAGAAGCAGTTCCGCTGAAGGTACCTGAAAAACTTAAAATGGCCTGAGGCCAGGTGATACAATTCAAAACTCCGCCTGTGTAGCCATGAAATACAGCCGGATAATCTGTCGAATTTGAGGTCCCGTCATCAGCGGTATATGTATAGGCATTCGTGTTCAAAAGAACCGTAGTACGTGTACACTGCCAAAGTATTGTGCTTCTGCCTAAACTCTTGACAATGGAAATATTTGCGTTATCATTCCAGGTTAAATTGCCTTCGGTTATACGTCCAATGTTTCTGATGGTTTTACTTATTATTTTAACAGTATCGCCGTTCACAGTATAGGTATTACCAGGAGTAGTAATGTTCAGCACTAAGCCGGAATCTCTGTACCAAAAGGCCTTTGCATAAGAAGAATGATAGTCGTACAGGATGGTTCCGTTGCGGAGAATACCATCCGGACCAACAAAAGCATTAAAAGTAACGGTAAACTGTCTGATTCCGCTATCCCCGGTAATCGTAACAGACCCCGACTGAGACGTTAAAAAAACAGATTGCCTGTTTTTCATGTTACTTGTTGTGGAAGTATTTCCGTTACTTTCAATGGCCTGCGAACCGATATTGTTGAGCTCCGCATTACGCGTGTCAGCCGTATTGTTGTCTGTGGCGCTGGTCGTGTTGGTATCGGCAGTTGCAGCTGGAGTCGTGTCACTTTTTGTACACGAATAAATAGTCATAACAACTATTGCGATTAGAAAAGGGATAAGAAATCTTTTTTTCATTGCTTCTGTTTTTTAGGTTTCGCAAATTAGACTTTAATAACGGTCATAGGTTTAAAATCGAAGAAAATTAAAATTAAGGAATTCATTTTACAATTGCTACTAACGATTTCCCTCAAACTCAGTGCCTTTTAACCTAATTCAATCCCTACAACCAATATATCATCCACTTGCTCATTAGTGCCCATCCACTCAGTGAATGCATCCAGAAGTATTTTTTTCTGTTCTTCTAATGAGTAATCCTGAAATCCCTCCAATGTATTTACAAATCTGGATTTCATAAGTTTCTTTCCGTGTAACCCGCCAAACTGTGAATAATAACCGTCCGAACTTAAGTAAATACGTTGTCCAGGTAAAATAGAAAAACGTTTTGTTTCAAATTTTTTATTCCCCTCCTGTATTCCACCCCCAACTGAATGCCGGGCTGCCGGCAATTCAGTTATTCCTCCTACGGCATCAGATATAAATAGAGGACGATACGCTCCGGAAAAATAAAGCTCATTAAAATAAGTATCCACAACGCATATAACAATGTCCATTCCGTCCTTCACATCCTGCCTGTCCCCTTTTACCGCCTCCGCCAGCCGGGTATCAAGAAGTTCCAGGATCTCTGAAGGATTTTCGATGTGTTCGTTTACAATAATTTGATTAAGCAGGTTATTTCCGATAATTGACATTAATGCCGCAGGAACTCCATGACCCGTACAATCAGCTACAGCAACGAATTTTTTGTTGCGTTTTTGATAACACCAGAAAAAATCACCACTTACAATATCACGGGGCAAGGAAAAAATAAAAGACTTAGAAAATATTTGAGAGAGTTGGATAGACCGACACAACAAACCGGATTGAATATGCTTCGCATAATTAATGCTGTCCAGGATATTCTTGTTTTTATTCCTTAGCTCCTTTGTTCTTGCCTCCACTCTGTGCTCCAAGTCAAGAAGAATATTATCACGTTCTTTTTCAACCTTTTTTATTTCCGTAACATCATGAACTATTCCGTAAAGACGGATCGGTCTGTTATTTGCGTCAAATTCAAAGCGACTTTCTGTGTATCCATATCGTACCTCACCGTCTTTCTTTATAAATCGAAAATCAAAAGTGGAATTAATAAGAGTTGTGATTATGTTTTCCACTTTGCTTACGCATATGGCACGATCTTCCGGATGGATGAATGACAAAAATAACTCCTTCGACCCTTGCCCGGCATTCGCTATTCCATATAGGTTATACAAACCGTCAGACCAAAGATCTGTTTTCCGGATAAAATCCATTTCCCAGCTACCCATCTTTGCTATCGCCTGCGCTTCTTTTAATCTCTTTTCGCTTTGTATAAGCGTTTCTTCCGCCTGTTTCCGTTTTGAGATATTACGGGAATGGCAAGCGGTTCCAATAATATGGTCACCACCGTAGATTGGATAAAAGGTTGTTTCCGACCAATATTCAAAAGGGCTCACAGAATGTTCAATTTCCGTAAAAGCTTCCCCCGTAAACGCACGTTCATAAAAAAGTTTATACACGTTGGACTGCTCCTCAGAAAATGCAATGGCCAGGATATTCCTTCCCTTCTCAACAATTTTACCCGTCATTAGCTTTATTGTATCGTCAAAAGGTTGATTAGATGCAATCAGATTAAAATCCGTATCCACACTCCACATCAGATCACTGGTATTATTGATTAATGCCATAAAACTACTTCTATCAAATTCCCGCACTTGCTCTGCCATCTTCTTTTCGGAAATATCCCGGAAATTGGAAACCATTGCCATAATAGCCGGTTCATGAAGCATATTCGTTACAGTACCCTCGCACCAAATCCACTTCCCGTTTTTATGCAGTTTCCGATGCTGAAAAGAAAAGAAGCCTCCTTGTCTTTGTAACAAATCATTCCTGCCTTCAGTGAAGGCCGAAACATCATCCGGATGAACAAGATCAAAAAGCGACGTATCAAGGAGCTCCTTCAAAGTATAACCCAACACGCTCGTAACGGAAGGACTTGCATATATCAATTTTCCATCCTGAGCCGCCAGTGTTTTCATATCAGAACTTTTTTCTATGAGCGCACGAAAACGTTTTTCATTTTTTATTAAAAGTTCCTCCGTTTCCTTATATCTTTTCGATTTTTCAAAATTTTCAAGAGCAAATGAAATATCCTCAGCGGCTTCTTCCAACAAAACGACCTCTTCGCCATCAAAAAAATTTTCTACGGTAGAGCTAAGACCGAATACGCCGATCACCTTCCCGAACTTCTTAACAGGCAGAGAAATATTTGCGTTTATCCCATTCCGTATATAATCCTCTTTCCAGAATCTCAGCATGGGATCATTCTGCACTTCATTACTGATAGCATACTTTCCCGTTTTGAGCGCCATTCCCGTAGGAGTATCACTCAATTCGGGAATACTGTAATCCCTTCCAAAATATTTCTTCACTTCCCCCGTCGACGCCTTATCCCCCTGCAAGCTTACCAGGTTTAATTTACCGTTTACATCCAACATGCCTATCCAGGCCATTTTAAACTTCCCGATATTTGTAGCGATTGTGCATGCATTATCTAAAAGTTTCTGCTCATCAACAATATGAACGATGCTTTGGTTGATAGCGCTAAGAAATGAATAAAGACGGCTATTCTTAACAAGTTTCTCTTCTGTCCTTTTGCGCCATGTAATATCGCGCGCAATCTTAGAAGCTCCAATTATATTTCCTGATCCATCTTTTACCGGGGATATTGTAAGTGATACATAAATGATTTTATTATCCTTCCTGATCCGTTCAGTTTCATAATGATCAATAGATTCTCCAACATGGATTCGTTTTAATATTTCATTTTCCTCATTTTGAAGATGATCCGGTATAAGCACAGAAATATGCTTGCCGATAATTTCTTCCGAAGCATATCCAAAAATTTTCTCTGCCCCCACATTCCAGCTCGTGATATTTCCCTGGAGGGTTTTGCTTAGAATTGCATCATCCGAAGAATTAATGATGGAAGCAAATAATGCCTGCGTTTCTTCTAGGTTCTTTTTAAACATCAGTCGGTTTTAAGGACCTAAGGTGTAACTTTAATAGCGAAAAACCCATTAAAAAAGTCTTTATGCGTCCAAATCACAAAAAAACGACCCTTATAAAACAGTCAAATTCAGAATCTTGACTTAATAACCCTAACGGTTTGCAAAATCGATAAAAGGAAATTCGCACTTTCCAATATACAGGAATACTCATTTAAACGATAAGCCCCGGCCTTGAATGCCGGGGCTTATCGTTTGGATTTCAAAAGGATTACCTCAAAAACAGATTTATTATTCTACCTCCATGAGTTTTTGTATGGAAGGGACCCCATTGATAAATGATCTCAAAAAGTAAAACCCTTTATCCTTTACGTTTACCTGGTAATTATAATTCCCGGCTGACAGGTATTTGTTTTCAACCGTTGAAACTTCCTGACCAAGTGAATTATAAAGGATTATCTGTACATCGGAATTGGCTTCAATATTTAACACAACAGTAGTCTGTTTGCTAAATGGATTGGGGTAAACCAACACATTTGCACTAGGTGAGGTCTCCACAATTGAAGCCAGTCTGTCCGCCGTTTGACTTTTAAGTACTACCCCCTCAAATCCATGAAGGGTAATCTGAGTTACGGGTGCACTAAGCCTGCCATTAAAATCTACTATTTGATAAGATCCCGGAAGGGTAACCGTAATAACATTGGTATCGGAAGCATATCGCGTATACTGATCATTCAAAGGTGATGCAAATGTAGTACGAAACACAACCATTCCTTTAGTATACTGACGGGCCAAAACAACTTCTGCTGGAAAGGCATGTTCGTGATTATCATAAGCTATCCATGTAAAAGGTGCTGAGGCAAAGGTTTTCAGATAATAGGTAGCCGTTGGGATCACAGGAATCTCGCTAAAGCTGTAAGCGGTATCCAACAAAGCGTTATCCGTTGTCGTCCCAATAACGGTATTATTATAATCATTCGTTGCATTTACTCTTGCGATATATTGCATTGGGGTATATCCAAATCCTTGCGGGATAGTACCTGTTGGTATACCAATATCAACCGACAACAGGCTGTGGGGCTGATAAGCATAACTCGCAGGAACACCTGGTTTGTAATACGTTTCATTCGTTGTAAGTAAAGGGAAATTAATATTACTGCCTAATATGTCCTGAAATGAAGTATAGCCTGGTATATTATACAGGTAATATTCTGCAAGAAGAGACTCTTGCGAGCGATGCCATAAAGTGGAGTCTTTAAGTGCAAATGGAGGAGTAGGCAATAAATGAGTGCCGATCCTGGTCATAATTCCGGTTTTTATTCCGGCTTTTGCAAGCGCCGGCACATGCCAGATACAGCCCATTCCCGAATATTTTCCTAAAAAGGACTCCGCATCAATCATTGACCAGGAATCAAAGATGGTGCCTTCCAATAAAAAATAGCTAAATGCACCCGAAGTCAGCATATCCTTACCCAGCGTAGGGTAAGGGACGCAATAAGCATAATAATCATAAGGATTTATAAAATAAGTATTAGCTCCCATCCAGTTAGTACCTGTAACTTGTTTAACGGTCTTAAGAGTTGCAGCAAAGTTATTGCTAAAAGCCAGGTTTGTTTGAGGATCTTGAACACGACCAGTTATTAGACCCTCATTGATCAATTGGCCTCCTGTTTGAACCGGGAAGAACCACTTATTGAGGTTAAGAAAAAAATTGTCGTTGTATCCTCCATTCCATCCTGCAGCAGGCCAATAGTTTTTGTAGTATGTAGCTACATCAGCCTGGTATTGGGCGTTCGCGGTATTGGTAACACACGGATTCCATTTATTGCCAAAACCCGGAGTATTGAATGCAAGACGTCCTTCATATGGGAAACGAGCTGTTGCATGGACATCTACAAGGTGAGCATATTCCGTATCGTCTACATATCCATCACCATTTCGGTCATTCGCAGGATCCCAGCCTGGATTTTTTAATTGGCCGCCAGCTGTGGAATCAAGAATCATCCAGGCACGTGTTGTTAAACTGGAAAGAAGCGGACGCCTGGTGTATTCGGTGCCCATAATGCGTAACCAATGACCATAGTTTTCTCTGTCTGCAAATTTCGGAGCCGGGTTTTTTCCCCAAGCCCAATCGGAAGGAGGAACCCATGAAACCCTTCCAGTGTGATCAAAATTATTTGTTCCATCGCTGGTCAATGTAAGTGTTTTCCAATTGGTAACTTTGAAATCGTTGTTCATATCCACAGCTGAAGCATACTGAATAGTAATATGCCCACCGCTACCTGGCCCTCTAAGGGAAATAGTAAATTCTCCGAATTTTTCCGGATTTACGATATAAAAGTAACCTCCTCCTGAACACCCTTGGAAGATGTCATTGTGATTGTACCAGGGACCTGAATCCTGCAACACAACTCCAGTTGTGTCATGAAGGTTATTCGTAAAACCAACTCCAGCCGGAATACCAGCCCATACAGCACTATCCTCGTATAGCGCATTTGGCATACCCGTATTTTCAAAATTTAACCAGGTATCCTGGCTGTAGTGCAGAAAGAAACTTTCCCAATTATGGTTAAGCGTGTATGTTTGTTCCCGAAAAGGCACTTCAAAATCAAAAAAACCATTAAGACCAATCGCTCCGGTATACATATAGCTTAATATAGGCATTGTAGGACGATATATGCGATAAGGGGTGCCTCCAAAAGCAGACCAATCGCAATGGCTTGCCTCCCACTGAAGCACCTCACCTCTGGTTACTAATAGACCCTCCCTTATCATCGTGGTATCTTGAGCCGGAATGCCTGAACCTCCACAAACCCAAAATGTTGATGTGGAGGGATAGGCCTGAGGTTGCCCCTTTAGGGGAGCAAATTGAAGTATAAATATTGCCAGCGTCATTAAAGTGAGCCGGTTAATGCACTTAAGTAATGTGTGTTTCATGGTTAGTAAGATTTGATATTGGGGTTACTTTTAAGTTTAAAAAGAGGTTAAAATTATATAAATATTTTTTATATCAACTATTAAAATTTAACCAAATAAATATATATAAATCAAGTGATTACACTATTAAGCGCCGGGAACTTTTGATAGCTTTAAATACGTCTCCCAGTAGAATTGGGCAAACTAATTTGAATTACATTTATGCCCTCAGATGATTTATACGACCAAGGGAAAAAATTTAATCCTGTCCGTTTTGCCTTGTCTTTTGCTGATTTATATCGCTATACGGACAAGCAGTGTGGATTTTACAAATGATGAAGCCTATACTTTTCATAATGTCAAAAAATTTTGGTACGCAGAATTCCTTTGCACAGCCAATAGCCATTGGCTGAATAGTCTTGCCGTCAAAACCGCACTATTGTTTAAACTGGAAAATAACTTTTACCTAAGGTGGTTCAGCATGCTTTCCTCCATTATTTTTTACCTGATTACGTACACCTGGATAAGATCCATGAAAAAATTTCATCTTCAGATTTTCGCTTCCACCCTCTTTATGTTAAACCCATTTGTACTGGATTATTTTGGACTAGCCAGAGGTTACGCCTCAGGACTCATGTTCCAGGCTTTGAGTTTGTTTCTATTCATCCATAACTTTGAAAAGCGTAAACGATCAATTGCATTTTCAGCCCTGCTTTGTTCAGGGCTGAGTGCAATAGCCAATTATAGTTTTGCTTATTTTTTTGCGGCATTTGTTATCGTCCATTTTTATTATTTCTATATCAGATCCAGGACAAACTTCCTGAAAGGTGGAAATTTTTACCTGGACCTGATTTGCGCACTTGGTATAGCCAGCCTGGTGACCAGGGCCCTTACATTTATTTTCAAATGCTCCTATGACGTGGGGGCCGGCACAGATCATCTGACCGAAGCCTGCCAAAGCCTTGCAGAAGGTTTGCTTTACAGGAGGCTTTATTTAGGATCAACGGCCTTAAGCTTATGGTCCCTATTTGTTCTTTTTATCATTCTGGTGCCAGCCCTTTATGGAATAATT
>JABDFG010000044.1 GCA_013286655.1 Bacteroidota bacterium | reverse complement strand
AACTCAAAAGAATCCGTCTACACCGTTGAACGCAGGTTCAAAGTCGAATCAGGCTCAACCGTCACAGTAAAACTCTTTTAAAACGAAAAACATGCAAGACAAATACACGTATACCGAAAAGAAAGACACCCGTTCCGGCTTCGGAGCAGGACTGCATGAACTTGGGAAAAAAAATCCAAACGTGGTGGCACTCTGTGCAGACCTTACCGGATCATTAAAAATGGATGCTTTCCTTAAAGATTTTCCGGAACGTTTTGTACAGGTGGGCATTGCAGAAGCCAACATGATGGGCATAGCAGCAGGCTTGACCATTGGCGGAAAAATACCCTTTACAGGCACCTTTGCCAATTTTTCCACGGGTCGTGTATACGACCAGATCCGTCAATCCATTGCCTACTCCGGAAAAAACGTTAAAATCTGTGCCTCCCATGCAGGATTAACCTTGGGAGAAGACGGAGCAACGCACCAGATACTGGAAGACATAGGGCTCATGAAAATGTTACCGGGTATGGCCGTCATCAATCCCTGCGATTACAACCAGACCAAAGCGGCAACATTAGCCATAGCCGATCACCAAGGTCCCGTATACCTGCGTTTTGGGCGCCCTGCAGTTCCAAACTTTACTCCTGCTGATCAGAAATTCGAAATAGGAAAAGCCATTTTGCTGCAGGAAGGAAAGGATGTAAGTATCTTTGCTACCGGTCACCTCGTCTGGAAAGCTCTGGAGGCAGCCATAGAATTAGAAGCCAAAGGCATACATGCCGAAATAATTAACATACACACCATTAAACCCTTAGACGAAAAAGCAGTCTTACAAAGCCTGCGTAAAACAGGATGTGCAGTAAGCGCGGAAGAACACCAGGAAAACGGAGGCTTGGGAGATAGTATCGCACAGATACTTGCAAAACACCTGCCGGCTCCCATTGAAATGGTTGCAGTAAAAGACAGTTTTGGAGAAAGCGGAACACCCGATGAGCTGATGACAAAATACGGTCTCGATACAAGTAACATTGTTGAAGCAGCATTGAAAGTGATCAGCCGGAAAGGATAATAATTGAATAGACGCTAATCAGCACATGGATTATTCGGACAAGGAATTATTAGAACAGTTTCGGAACGAATCAACACGTCATAGCGCATTTAATTTATTGGTCCTTCAATACCAGAAAAAAATCTACTGGCATATCCGAAGAATCGTCATCGACCACGACGACGCAAACGACATCGTACAAAATGTCTTTATCAAAGTCTGGAAAGCCCTCGACAATTTCAAGGAAGAGGCTAAGCTTTTTACCTGGTTATATAGAATTGCCACCAATGAATCCCTCAGCTTTTTGAAACAAAAAAAGAACCTGGTATCCTTTGACGAAGTGTCCGAAACCTTGTCCAATTCATTACAGGATGATCGTTTCTTCAGCGGAAACGAGATCCAGAAGCAGCTCCAGTTAGCTATACTAACACTTCCGGAAAAGCAACGTATTGTATTCAATATGAAATACTTTGATGAATTAAAATACGAAGAAATGTCCCAGGTATTGGAAACCTCCGTAGGAGCCCTAAAAGCCTCTTACCACCATGCCGTAATTAAAATTGAAACCTTCCTTAAAAAAGGAAATAGCTGAAAGAGCACATGAATAATTTATGAATAAACATTAAACCTTTCCTTTTTTCAGAAGTCAAATAAGCATAGATGCGAGCAGCAGACAATATACCAGAAGACTTCGAAAACCTGGAAAAATACGCCCCAAATCTGGTTAAAACACCCAAGGGAAACGGTTATAGCATTCCCGAAGGCTATTTTGAGGGCTTATCCAAAGAAATCCAGTTAGAAGTCATCGCTTCTTCTTTTGAGAAGCAGCAGCCCTTTGATATACCACCAACTTACTTTGAAAATTTACCCTCGATCCTGCAAAACAAAATCTCCATCCAAGCTAAAAAAGTAAAAATTATAAACTTCAAACGTTTCTCGAAAACACAACTATTGGCGGCCGCAGCCTCCATAGCCATCCTTTGCCTCATTGGTGTAGATTATTGGAAAACAAGCCAGGACAAGCCTGCCGAAAAAACAATGGAATACCTGGCCGATCATATCGACCAGTCCATATTGGAAGACGCACTTGCAGAAGAGCCGGCCACAAAAGCGGCTCCTCAGGGCACAACAGAAACATCCGCAGACTATATCAACTACCTAATTGACAACCACATTGAAGTAAACACACTCATAAACGCACTCAAAGAATCCGATTAATATGAAAACGATTTTCCTTTACAGCACCTTCGCACTTTTCGCCTTCAGCATTTCCCCACAAATAAAGGCTCAGGGAGGCCAGAACAAAGAGCGGGTGGAAGCCATGAAAGTCGCTTTTATAACCCGGAAAGTAGGCCTTACGGCAACAGAAGCCCAGCAATTCTGGCCTGTTTTTAACCAGTTCGAAGCCGAACAGGAAAACCTACGCAAGAGACACCGGAATGAAAAGACAAGCGCAATGGATGATTTTTCAACCATCAGCGACGCAGAACTGGAAAAACTGGTTGATGGAGAAATCATATTCCGTCAGCAGGAATTAGACATCTTAAAAAAATACCATCCCCAATTTAAAAAAGTATTACCCATTAGAAAAGTCGCCCTGCTTTACAAGGCCCAGGAAGATTTCCAGCGGGAACTGCTGAAAAAAATACAGGAAAGAGCCGGAAAACGGGACCTATGAACGGGGATGAAACTGGATAATAGCATCCCGCAGATACTGCCGGTCAAGATGGGTATAAATTTCGGTAGTCGTAATGGAAGCATGCCCCAGCATTTCCTGGATCGCCCTTAAATCCGCCCCCCCCTCTATCAGATGCGTAGCAAAGGAATGCCGGAACGTATGTGGGCTGATATGCTTTTTCAAGCCCGTCTTCTGAGCCAGTTGTTTAATAATCGTAAACACCATCACCCGGCTAAGCCCCCTTCCCCTTCTGTTTAAAAATAGAATATCCTCAAAACCTTTCATCACCGGCAAGCTATCCCGGATTTCATCTTTGTAAAGATTAATCTGCCGGATGGCAACACTTCCGATTGGTACCAGGCGCTCCTTATCCCCCTTACCCAGCACTTTAATGTATTTCTCCTTTAAAAACAAATTGGAAATTTTAAGATGGACCAGTTCTGAAACACGAAGGCCGCAACTGTACAGCGTTTCCAGCATCGCTTTATTGCGCTGCCCCTCCGCCCGGGAAAGATCAACCGCATCAATAATTGAATTAATATCCTCAATCGTCAAAACATCCGGTAGTTTTCGTGCCAGCCGGGGAGCCTCCAGTAATTGAGTTGGATCGCTCTCTGCCAGGTTCTCCAATAACAAATACGTATAAAAAGTCTTGAGTCCCGAAATCATTCTGGCCTGGCTGGCAGCAGACATACCCAGCTCATTCACCCACCTGAGAAAATTTTGCAAAACAGGCAGATCCACCTGTTTCGGTTGCAGGCCGGGAAACTCAACAGACAAAAACTGGCAAAGCTTTTCAACATCGTGCAAATAAGCATCCACTGAATTAGAAGAAAGCGACTTCTCCAGTTTTAGGTACGATTGAAAACCCTTTAGATATACCTCCCAGTTCATTACCTTTACACAATGAAATTTATGATCATAAACGGACCCAATTTAAACCTGCTCGGGCTTCGTGAAAAATCCATTTATGGAGAGCAAACATTCGAATCCTATTTAACTAAACTAAAAAGCACCTACCCAAAGATAGAACTCCAGTATTACCAAAGCAACATAGAAGGCGAGCTAATCAACAAACTGCAGGAAGCCGGCTTTTCCTTCGACGGCATTATCATAAATGCAGGAGGGTATACCCACACCTCCGTAGCAATAGCCGACGCAATCGCAGCCATTAAAACCCCGGTCATCGAAGTACATATTTCAAATATCCATGCTCGGGAAGAATTCCGCCACCAATCACTTCTTGCACCCAAATGCCGTGGCAGCATTTCCGGATTCGGTCTGGATTCCTACAGGCTGGCGATTGAACATTTTTTAATCAATCATTAACTGCACCAGATTATTCCAGGAAGTGATTTTGTTCCAGCTCGAAAAAATACTTTTTTCCCCGGAGATAATAATCCGCAACAATACTTCGGTCGTAGATCGCGCTTGTCGAGTACTTATTCACCTGCATTTTTAAGTTTCTTCGCTTGGCAAGTGTAACCGAAAAACTGGAATAAAAACTTCCATGTGCCCGCACAACAGCAAGAAAATGAGCCCCATCTCCCGACAGCAAAAACTTGAACGCGGCAACCCCATCCAGGCACATTCTCAAAATCAGCTTTATCCAGAAAAAACGATGCGCGTGATTCTTACAGAGAAGAATCAGGTTATTCCGAAAATTCAGGTACGTTTTCCTTGGACTATTTTTAGACAAGGTTCCGGCCCCAACATGATAAACAGTCGACTCTGCGCAATACATAATTTTATGCCCCCTGTTTTTCAGTCTCCAGCACAGATCGATCTCTTCCATGTGCGCAAAAAAATCCTCATCCAGACCACCCGCACGATGATAAGCCTCCGACCTTACAAACAAACAAGCTCCTGTCGCCCAGTGCACCTCCCGGGTATCATCGTATTGCCCATGGTCCATCTCAAACGTATCAAAAATTCTTCCCCTGCAAAAAGGATAACCATATTTATCAATAAATCCACCCGCGGCACCCGCATATTCAAATTGCTGCCGGACATGATAAGAAAGTAACTTAGGTTGACAAGCCGCGATGCCTTTATCCGACTCCATCAAACCGATAACCGGTGCTATCCAAGCTTCACTCACTTCCACATCCGAATTCAATAAAACATAATACTCCGCCTCCACCTGTTTCAGAGCATCGTTGTAACCCTTGGCAAATCCATCATTCTCCGGGTTTTCAATAATCCGGACACTGGGAAAATGCGTTCTTAAAAAAGCAATCGAATCATCTGTAGAATGATTATCAGCAACAATAACCTCCGATGAACCGCTGTACTTCAAAACATTGGGGAGAAATTGTTCCAGAAATCCCTTTCCATTCCAGTTTAAAATAACAACAGCCGTTTTAGGTATCACAGAAAATTATTTTGAATCCAGAAAATTTTGCTTCGTTCGCGATCCGTAATTATCAGTACCAGGATCTCCGTTTACACCGCTCCGTTTGTTAACAATAGCTTCCCACTGATCATTATTTACCTCTCCCCGGGCATCCGAATGCAAAAGGACATAATTATTCGAAGAATAATCCGGATTATAAAAAATAAAGCGCCGGTTACTTTGCGTCTTGAGCTTATAATACTGCCATATTTCATAAGGATAAACCCCCACTTCATTATCACTCACGATCCGGTTATCGGGAGGGCCATACTGCAGGTAAACACGACCCCGGTCCGTATTATATCCCCGCTGGTTAACAGAACCGAAATTTCCGTTTACCTTCCTAACCTCAGCAGCATACGTATTCCATTCAAGCTCGGGATGCTGTTCATTCCGGCTTTTCCAGAAGTTCAAAAAGAACTGTTGCAACAACTCAAGCTTTGTCCCATGAAGATCCCCGTCAATAAACGATTTCTCAGAAGTCTCAGCAATTGGCTTTACACTGCGGATAAGATCGATCAGGGAATCCCGGTTAGTGATACGCATTACGAATGAATTCCCCGTTTTCACGGCAGCCAGTTCATACAGATTGATCGGAACCACCGTATTCTTTCGTTGGAAAGCACAACTCTTATTCATCAATACTTTGTTAGTACGATCCCTCACCTCGATAAACAAATTGTAATTCCCCGAAGGCACTTTGCGGATATCAAAAGTACCAAGTATCCCGTTCACAGACGAGGCGCTTTGCCTGGAAAAGCCACTGCAATCATTTACAATCCGGTTAGTCTCTGCAGCTTTCAAAGAATAAAAAACGACAAATTTTTCACTGTCGCCCAACAACTGTTGCGGAGGATACACCTCACAATAAAAAGAAAGGCTGCTCATATTATCCGGGTAATAATCCGAAACATAAGGAACCAGGTCATAACCATTTTTAGAAATGCTGCTCTTGGTAATAGACTTGGAAAAAGACTCCAGGAATTCGATATCGGAAATCCCCACCTGATCCCTGGGGAAAGAAATAGTTATTTTCTTACTCCATTTAAACGGCAAAGTGTTTGAATTTTCATCCCCGATCCGGATTTCAAAATCATACTCCCCCTCCGGCAGGAAAAAGCGCTGCTGATCAATAAAATCAAGCCTCCCTTTAACCGTATCAGCAACCTCCTGGCTATGCAGCGTATATTTCTGAACAGCCCGGATAGAATCATGCTGTTTAAAAACCAGGCTGACATTCAGCGCACCCTGGAATAAACCATTGAGATTCCGTTTAAAAACAACCGAAGGCCCGAGTACATACAGGTGCGTTTCAACATATGGGCCCGAAGCAGGCGACCAAAAAGCCGAGTAACCCAGGAAAGCCCTCAAGCCTGCATGAGAAGGAACTGAAAGCATCACAAAAAAAAGAAAAACCGGGCACCAGGCTCTGCCAAAAGATTGAAATCGGTGCGAAGAGTTCATTTTTTTATCCTTCAAATTGAAAAATCTTATACTTTTGTCCCCGGAGGAATGGCAGAGCGGTTTAACGCGGCAGTCTTGAAAACTGTTGTAGGTAACACTACCGGGGGTTCGAATCCCTCTTCCTCCGCTCCTCGCGGTATCAAAAATACGCAAAAAGCATCAAATCCCTGAAAGGTAACACTTTAAGGGATTTTGCAAGCAATGAAATAGCCTTTGGCTACTAATAAATAGTAACCGTCGAATTTTAACAATTAAAGGTATATAACTACATAAGTTTGTTTTACAAAACTAAAAAAACAAATATTATGAAAAATCTAAGTTCTATACCTCTGGCGGTTTTGTTGTGTGGATCTGCTATTGCGACGTCTGTCAATGCTCAAATAGCCAGCACAGAAAATCCGGATGCTAAAAAAAAGGAATATCCTGCAAAGAAAAGCTCAACCAATGAGCAATCTTTTCTTGAACGGTATTATGACTTGAGAAACACTTACCCCGCTCTGACGGATTTGCATGGTTATTATGCTGCTTCTTCACAGACAAAAGGTAAATTCATTGAAAGGTATAACCAAATTAAAGCGGCCTACCCAAATCTGAAAGATGCCTACGGAAGTTATGCAGGTTCAGAATATACGCTTGAGAATTTCATCAAAAGGTATTATGAAATGAAGGATACCTATCCTGAATTAACGAAGTATTATACGGCTTATGCAGGTTCCAATCATGTATTGGTGGATTTTATTAAACGTTATAATGAGATAAAGGCTTCTGCTTCAGATTTATCGGAGTTTTATGGAGACTATGCCGCATCCAACAATCCTTTATCGGAATTTTCAGCTCGTTATTATGGCGTAAAGGCAAGTAATACCGGCATGAAAAACTGCTTTGGGGAGTATGCCGGTTCTACCAGAAAACTTTCGAATTAATAAGATCTATGAGAAAAGCCGGGAATTTGTTCCTTTCAATTCTGCTTTTAATAAGTTTATTTTTTTCTGACTGCAGAAACAGAGTTGAAATGATTCAAAATAATCCAAATGAATGCACACGCTATTCCTGCCCGATGCATCCGGATAAAACCAGTGCTTCTCCTGTTAGATGTCCTTTATGTAACAGGGAAATGAAACCCCTGGCAAAACAATCAAAAATCGACTCTACACATTAATATAAGGTGCTTATCTACAAAAAATCCTCTTATATCGAATATTCCATTTGTTCGGGTTTTTGACGATTACTTTTGACACTCGTTCTTTACATATTCCATTTGTCTTCACCACCCTCCTTCCGGCAGGGTGAATTACAGAGAGGCCTCACGTGTAGTAGACGTGAGGCCTTTATCTGTTTTAACAACTGACCATCTGTTCACCTTATCTTCAAAGCCGATCCTATTGTTCGCCGGACTGGTAGAAGGTAATCTGACAAACTCTATTTCCCTGGATAGGGATATATATTTATTAAAAAAAGCCGCCGCTTTCTCTCCGTTAAATGCAATCAGCTGGATCAAAGGCAGTTCAGACAGAAGCGAGTCAATATCATTTGGAACCTCCTCTTGTATAGCTGAATCCAGACTCCCTTGACGTTCACAGGCCTGGAGTATATCCCACAATGCAAGGTCATTGTTGGTTAATAGTCGTTTTCGTTTTTCATAGTCTGTTGTAAATGGTTGATTAAACAGATAAAAAACTATTTTCCAAAAACAATTACCTCTATGCCCGTAATATTGCTGCAACTTCAAAGAGGTTACTCCAGGCATCGTTCCCAGGATAAGTATACGGCTTTTTCGACTTGCAATGGGAGGAAAGCTATACACTTTCATACTTCTTAGTATTAGCTATCTTATAAATTTACGAAGAGATTTATTCTTTTAATAGTATGATATTGTAAGTTATTTTCAATACTAATGTAAGATTCGTTTAGAGGTCTTGAATAGTTTTACACATCTTTTTATTCAACTCCGGACAGGTCCGACAGCAAACTCGGGATGTTACAAAAATTATTAGTTTTATGCCAAATTCTACAATTTCGGAAATCGCTCAAAACGTGTCAGAAAAAAGAATAAACCACATTAACAAAGACCTGATTGTGGCTATTGGTGCATCCGCAGGAGGCTTGGAGGCTGTTACAGAACTTTTGCATAATCTTTCTCCCGAAACCGGAATGATCTATGTGTACATACAACATCTGGATCCTACACGAAAAAGCCTTCTTTCTACTATTCTTTCCAAAACTACACAAATGAAGGTACTGGAAGCGGAGCACCTGATGCGTCTGGAACCTAATCATTTTTATATCATTCCTCCCAACAAAGACATGGCACTCATCGATGGGCTGTTTACGCTAAAACCCCGCGAGCTAAAGTCGCATATTCATTTGCCCATTGATCATTTTTTTACTTCCCTGGCACAGACACATGAGGAAAATGCAATCGGAATCATATTGTCTGGTACGGCGAATGACGGTACACTTGGATTGAAAGCAATTAAGGCAGCTGGTGGAATTACCTTTGCCCAGGACACTACCGCAAAATTTTCGGGTATGCCTGTTTCTGCGGTAACCGAAGATGTTGTTGATAAAGTTCTACCTCCTGCTCTGATCGCAAAAGAGTTGGAACACATTAGTGAACACTATGATAAACAAGGACTTCATCTGGAAAATGACGGTTCTTCCGGCAGGAAAGAAACGGAAATCATGACTTACATCATTGGTCTGATAAAAAAAGTTACGGGAGTCGATTTTACGTATTATAAAAAAAACACTATTCGCAGGCGAATCTTGCGGCGCATGCTGCTTTCCCGATTCAATGAATTGGAAGAATATGCCAAACACCTATCCGAGCATTCCGCGGAAGCGAACGCATTATGTGGTGATCTTCTTATTAATGTAACGAATTTTTTTCGCGATGAGGCTTCTCTGGAATACATTAAAAAAAACCTATTACCAGTCATCGTTAAAAACAAAAAGCCAAGCGAGGCCGTCCGGATATGGATACCTGCTTGTTCTACCGGGCAAGAAGCCTTTTCTTACGCTATGATCCTATCGGAATTTCTGAGCGAAAAATCCCTCGGTTTTCCGATTCAGATTTTTGCCACTGATCTCAGTAAAACTTCTATTTCCAAAGCCCGTATGGGGATTTACACACAAAGTGAATTAAACGAAGTACCTCCCCAGAGTATTCACTTCTTCACAAAAACCGAAGCGGGGTATCGTATCTCTAAAACGATCAGAGATATGTGTGTCTTTGCGCCTCATAATATTTTTAAAGACCCGCCCTTTTCCCGGATGGATATTATCAGTTGCTGTAACCTGCTTATCTATATGGAACCACCCTTACAGAAAAAGATATTAACTACCTTTCACTATGCTCTTCGTAAGGGAGGATACCTTGTTCTTGGCAAATCTGAATCAGCCGGAGCCGCCTCAGAACTATTTACACAATTAGATAAAAAAAACAAAATATTTATACGAAAAGAGAATCCTTTTCTGCAAACCAGTATGGATAACATACCCTATCCCCTGCCATCGAAAGGAAGAAACAGTTACGATCTGAAAAAAAATGAACTATCAGATAGAGAATCACCTGATCTTCTCGTAAAGGCAGTAGATAAGATTCTGGATTCCAAATTTACACCCGCCAGCGTTGTCGTGAATGAAGAGCTGGACATCTTGCAATTTCGCGGATCTACAGGGTTATTTATTGAACCGACTCCTGGAAAAGCAAGTCTCAACCTCCTAAAAATGGCCCGCCAGGGTCTTTCTTTTGAACTGCGAACGATACTATACAAAGCAAGAAAAAGCGGCAAACAGCAAAAAAAACAAGACGTCGAAATCCAATATAAAGGAGTTAGCCATTTTATTTCCATTCAGGTCTTTCCACTGAAATTATCCGGGAAGGAGCGATTTTACCTGATCGTTTTTGAGGATATGGGTATGATTAAACGAACTTCAAGATCTGACTTTTCTAAAGAAAAAGTAGTAAAAGAGCTTCGGGAAGAAAATATTGCGCTGCGAGATGACATGAGTTCTATCCTCGAGGAAAAGGAAACAAATGTTGAAGAGCTTCAGAGTGCCAATGAAGAAATAGTTTCCAGTAACGAAGAACTTCAAAGTATCAATGAAGAATTAGAAACAAGCAAGGAGGAAATTGAAAGCAGTAACGAAGAGCTCCGAACCATTAACCAGGAACTTCAGACACGCAATGATCAACTTGCCGAAAGCCTGGAATACTCCGAAACTATTTTAAGCAGTATTGCTGAGGCCGTTTTGATCCTGGACAATAACCTGCGTATCAAAAGCGCAAACCGCTCATTCTATCGAATATTTAATGTAACTGAGGAAGAAACACGTGGACGACTGCTCTATGAATTAGGAAATGGACAATGGAATATTTCCGTTCTGCGTGAAAAACTGGAAGACATTCTTTCCAAGAATACACAAATAAACGAATATGAAATTCGGCATATTTTTCCCACCATCGGCGAAAAAATCATGTTACTTAAGGCTTGGAAAATTGCACAGAAAACTATTCCCCAACAGTCCGTATTTCTTTCCATTCAGGACATTACAGAACAAATGACTGCTGTAAAAATTATTACCGAAAGAGAACAATCTTTTCGCAGTATGGCGGACAATGCTCCTGTGATGATCTGGAGAGCAGGAGCAGATAAGCAACGTGACTTCTTCAACAAAACCTGGCTGGAATATACTGGCCGGAAAATGGACCAGGAACTGGGAATGGGTTGGCTGGAAAATGTGAGCAAACTTGACCAGGAACGCTTTCTAAAATTGTATAATTCCAGTATTGAACTTCACCAACCGTTCCAGACAGAATACCGGCTAAAGCGAAAAGATGGGGAATACCGCTGGGTACTGAGTAATGCTCGTCCTATTTACAATGATTCGGGAACATTTAACGGAATTTTAGGGACTTGTACGGAAATGCATGACCAGAAAAAATTTATTGAAGAAATGGAGCAAAAGGTTCAGGCAAGGATGAACATAATAATTGAAGATATTCTTACCATCTCAACGAATGGACCTGACCAATTAAATCCGTCAACGGATCTGGAAGAAATCATACGAACTGTTATGAGTGATTTGAATGAAGCTATTGTCCAGAAAAAAGTTCAGATAAATCTATTGAAATTACCTGTTGTTAAAGCCGGAACTGCATTAATGAAGCAACTTTTTTATAACCTGATCAATAATACGTTAAAATTTTCTTCAACTGAGCACACCCCCATTATTACAATCACTTCCCGCCAGCTTTCGACTTCAGAAATGAAGAGATACCATCAGTTGGATAAATCCTTCTGCTATTCTGAAATTGTCATTGAAGATAACGGAGTTGTACTAAGTCCTCATTATAATGAACATAATTTTATCATTTTTGGAGAACGAAATGATAAGGATAAATTCCGTGGAGGCGCTCTCGATCTGGCTATTTCCCGTAAAATAGTTTCAAGCCTTGGAGGACACTTTTACATCACCTCCAAGGAAGGACAAGGCACTTTTTTTCATATTATACTTCCGCTCTTAACTTGTCCAGCATAAATTATATGTAACCCTTGGGATAGGGAATGCGTTAAAGCAATCAGTAGACGTTCCTAATCCCAAGTATATGAAACAGATCTACCCTACCCTCCGTTCTCTTTTATGTATGCTTGGCTTTCTGATTGTAGTATTACCTCAATCAAAAGCTCAAAGCGGAACTGATTTTTGGTTTGCTCCGCCATACGTCACTCATTTACATAATCCCCCGGGCGGGGTTCCTATTTATCTGTTGCTTTCTTCGATGGGCGCATCCTCCACCGTAACCGTAGCTCAACCTGCAAACATTTCTTTCACACCAATCGTCGTAACTATTGCAGCTGGGAAATCATCCAGGATAGATCTTTCTGCTTTTCAGGCTATGCTGGAAACCAGTCCTACAGACAGCGTTTTAAATACGGGCCTTAGAATTACAGCTACAACTCCAATTACAGCAAATTATGAGGAAGATAATACGAATAACCCCGAAGATTTCGCCCTCAAAGGAGCGAATGCATTGGGAACCCAATTTTATATTCCAATAACTGCTTTCGCTCCTTATTATAACAATCCTTTCGTTGGTCCCAACCAACCTGGCGAAGCAATTGCCTCCTTCGATATTATTGCTACACAAAATAACACAACTGTTATTATCTACTCCCCTGTACAGGTGGATGGTCATCCTGCACTTCAGCAATTCAGCATTGTTCTGAATGCAGGACAAACCTATTCTTGCGGCTGGAGTGGTATAAATTATACGGATCCATCTACTCATCCTGCGGGTGCTGCCGTTCTTGCTGACAAGCCTATCGCCATAACCGTAAAAGATGATTCCGACCACAACGCTTCCGGAGGGTGTTATGATCTCATCGGTGACCAGATCATACCTGTTAATATCCTGGGGACGGATTATGTCGCAGTAAAAGGTTTTTTAAATAATGGAGGTAATGAAAGTGTATTTATTACTGCAACTGAAAACAATACTTCTATTTATCTTGACGGAAGTATGACTGCCATAAGAACCATGTTTGCGGGAGAAACATTTCGGATCGATATGGATTCCATTACTACCGCCGCGGATAATAGCCTATATGTCCGTGCTTCAAATCCCGTGTATGCTACACACGTAACAGGTTTTGGATGTGAAATGGGTTCTGCCATTCTTCCTCCACTAAATTGCGCCGGGTCACATCAGGTTAACTTTATGCGTTCCACCAACGAAGCCTTTTATGTTACTTTGCTTGTGCATACTACTGCTATCAATAACTTTACCATTACCGGCCCTGGCACAGCAGCCATTAATCCTTCCTCGTTTACGACTGTACCCGGCACAAGCGGACAATGGATGGCCGCCAGAATACAATACACAACGACAGATGTTCCTGTTGATTCCGGATTTAGCGTCACCAACAGTGCTGATGTATTTGCCCTGGGTCTGATAAATGGCGGCGGAACTTCTGGTTGCCGTTATGGATATTTTTCGGAGTTTGTCGCTCCGATTGTTGTAAATGCAAATGTGGATCAGACTGTATGTGCCAACGATACCGCACAACTAAATGGAAGTATCAGCGGAGGCGCCACTACCGGAAAATGGTCGTCTTCGGGAACAGGAACATTTTTACCAAACACTACTACCTTAAACGCAAAATATATTCCAAGTCCTTCAGATATAGCCGAATCTTCAGTGACACTTACCTTAGCATCTACCAGCATCTGTTTTCCTCAGCAGGATCAAATGGTTCTCACCTTTACTCCTGCCCCAGTTGTTAACGCAAACATTGATCAGACGGTATGTAAAAACAATCCAGGCATAACACTGAATGGTTCTGTGTCCATCGCCGGCGGGGGCTTATGGTCAGGAGGTGCGGGAGTATTTACTCCAGATAATACTGCATTAAGTGCCATCTATATGCCAACTATAGCCGAAATTAATTCCGGAACACTTCTTCTGATCTTAACTTCTACTGGTAATGGAACCTGTCACGCGGTATCTGATAATATGGTGGTTACCTTTTCCCCTTCTCCAACTGCCGATGCCGGAACGGATCAAATGCTTTGCGGAAATAATCCGGATGTTACACTTAATGGATCGATCACTACCGCCACCGGCGGACTCTGGTCTGGTGGAGCAGGAAGTTTCAGCCCCAGCTCAACAGCCCTGAATGCAGTCTATTCACCTACATCTGCAGAAATTACATCAGGAAACATTACGTTAACTCTTACAACGACTGGTAATGCCAATTGTGATGCGGTATCTGATCAGATGACTGTCAACTTTACATTGCCACCTACTGTTAATGCAGGACCGGATCAAACACTTTGTACAAATAATCCTCTTGCAACTTTGAACGGTTCAGTCTCTGTTGCCAGTGGAGGAGTATGGTCCGGCGGTTTGGGCACATTTTTTCCCGATAACACGTCCTTGAATGCTACTTATAATCCGACGGCTGCTGAATTAACTACAGGAAGTGTAAGACTTACATTGACTTCTTCCGGAAACGGAAAGTGTTCCTCGGTCAGCGATCAGATGATTATTTCTTTCACACCTGCTCCAATTGTTCATGCCGGGTCTGACCAGATAGTATGCAAAAATAATCCCGCTGTAACGCTTAATGGCTCCGTAACCATTTCTACAGGTGGAATATGGTCTGGAGGTACCGGTACTTTCTCTCCGGACAATACTACCTTAAATGCAATCTATACTCCAAGTACTGCTGAGCTAATAGCTGGTACAGTCACTCTAACACTTACGTCAACTGGAAACGGAAGTTGTACAGCGGTAAGTGATGATATGCTTCTTACGATTTCGCCTTCTCCAACTGTAAATGCGGGAACGGATCAGATTGTCTGTGGCAATAATTCCGATGTAACCCTCAATGGATTAATAACTGTTGCCAGCGGGGGTATTTGGTCAGGTGGAGCAGGGAGTTATTTCCCTAGTAATACCTCTCTGAATGCAGTATACACACCCACTCCTTCCGAAATTGCATCAGGAACTGTAACACTTACGCTTACGTCAACTGGCAACGGAACTTGTAATGCAGTTTCTGATCAAGTGACCATTAACTTTACATTACCACCTACTGTCCATGCAGGTTCTGATAGAACAATTTGTTCAAATAATGCTACGGTAATACTTAACGGTTCTGTTACGGTTGCAACAGGCGCTCAATGGACTGGCGGATTAGGCGTTTTTGTTCCCGACAATACTACATTGAATGCATCTTATACTCCTTCCGCCGGCGAAATAGCCTCTGGCAGCGTTACGTTGACACTTGTCAGTACCGGTAATGGTAATTGCATTCCGGCCAGTGATCAAATGATCCTGTTTTTTACCCCCGGTCCTACTGTTTATGCGGGCGGCAATCAGACTGTTTGTGTCAATAATCCTTCCGTTGTTTTAAATGGTAATTTCTCAATAGCCACTGGAATAGAATGGTCCGGTGGGACTGGAACCTATAATCCCGACAACACTACTGTTAATGCAATCTATACCCCCTCTGATGCTGAGAAAATTGCGGGAACGGTTCTCCTCACGCTAACAACTACCGGAAACGGAACCTGTCTTCCAGTAACCGATAATATGACTATCTCGATTGTCTCTTCTCCGATAGTCAACGCAGGAACAGATATACTGGCTTGTATGAATAGACCGGAAGTTAGTCTCAGCGGAAATGTATCAAATGCCTCCGGGGGCATATGGACCGGTGGCAGCGGAACTTTTTCACCTAATGCCACTACTTTAACTGCAACTTACACTCCTACTTCTGCTGAGATTGCTTCGGGCAACTTTGCGCTGACACTTACATCAACAGGTAACGGAAGTTGCAACGCGGTAAGTGATCAGTTATTGATAACGTTTGCTCCGTCACCTATTGTGAATGCAGGACCGGATCAAGCAGTCTGTGCAAACAATGCGTCGGTAAACCTTAATGGCTCTGTCAGCAATGCTTCAGGAGGATCCTGGTCAGGTGGATCTGGTTTATTTAGTCCTGGAAATTCGGCTTTTAATGCAATTTACACTCCTACCCAGACAGAAATCAATTCGGGCAATTTGAAACTTGTGCTTACCAGCTCCGGAAATGCAAGTTGTAATGCCGTAAGTGATACCATCATGCTGTTCTTTAGTCCGGCACCTACTGCAGACGCGGGAACCAACCTCGTATCCTGTTCCAATAATCCTTCCATTACACTAAATGGCTCTTATACAGTTGCTTCCGGTGCAGTCTGGTCTAACGGGCAGGGGACATTCTCTCCGTCGGAAACAAACATGAGCGCCATTTACACCCCGACTGCCGCTGAAATAGCTTACGGATCAGTAACACTTAAATTAACAACAAGAGGTAATGGTAATTGCGCCGTAGTAACTGATAGTACGACTCTGACAATTATTTCCCAACCGACCGTAAACGCAGGAAATGATCAAACTATTTGTGTAAGCAACCTTCACGTTCAACTGAGTGGCGGTATCGCAGGAATAACGAATTCAGGTAAATGGACTTCATCGGGAACAGGAACGTTCTTTCCGGACAATTCTGTATTAAATGCGACCTATATCTGTAGTAAACAGGATTCTACAAATGGTTTTGTTAAACTCGCGCTTACTTCGGTTAATAACGGATCCTGTTTGGCAGTAAGCGATACGATGCAAATTATTATTCTTCCCGCCGGAGGCGCAATTGCCGGAAATGATGTTAATGTCTGCGCCAACAATGCAATTGTAACACTTGGCGGAAAAATTACGGGAGGGGCAAGCTCCGGCACATGGTCCAGCACCGGCACTGGGGTGTTTAGCCCGGATAATACGACTCTTAATGCACATTACATTCCTAGCCCAGGTGATACTGCTTCCGGTACGGTAACGTTAACACTTACTGCCAATAGTTGTAATCCAGCATCTGATCAACTGGTTGTAACAATTACAACCGCACCTGCTGTAAATGCCGGCATGGATCAAACCGTCTGTTCAACGAACAAAAATATTCAATTGAATGGAAGTGTTAAAGGAAGCGCAAGCACTGTTGTATGGAGCAGCACGGGAACCGGAACATTTGTACCCAATAACACGAATCTGAACGCTATTTATCAGGCGAGCTCTTCTGATTCTGCAGAGCGGATCATATACCTCGTTCTTACTTCCACCAATAATGGATCCTGTGTTGCAGCGAAAGATACCATGCGTGTTAATATTTATCCTTCGACAACAGTGAACGCAGGACTTGATCAAACAGTATGTGCCAATAATTCCAGTGTGGTTTTAAATGGATCTGTGAGCGGAGGAGGGCCTGGTATATGGAGTACTTCCGGATCAGGAGTTTTTACTCCCGATGCTACTGCTCTTAATGCCACTTATACTCCCAGTTCGGCTGACATTACAAATGGCTTTGTTAATCTTGTTCTGACGGCAACAAATAGTTGCAATACAGCTATCGATTTCATGAATATCACGATAAATCCTTCTCCAATTGTAGATGCAGGTGCTGATCAATCAATATGTGGCAGCAGTCCGGCTATTATTTTAGCAGGAAGTATAACAAATGCAACAGGTGGTATCTGGTCGGGAGGAAGCGGTAGTTTTAATCCGAATAATGGTTCATTGAATGCCCTCTATACCCCGACTTCTGCTGAAATAACTTCTGGCACACTTACACTTGTACTTAGTTCAATCGGAAACGGAATCTGCGACCCTGTTAGCGATAATGTAATTATTCATTTCACATCGGCGGTATCGGCAAATGCCGGTATCGATCAGCATGTTTGTAAAACTTCCGCAAATGCAAACCTGCAGGGCATCATCAGTAACGGGAGCTCCACCGGAAAGTGGAGCACGTTGGGGTCCGGAATATTTATTCCCAACGACAGTGCTCTGAATGCCCTTTATCAATTTGGCTCATCCGATACCGCTGCAGGCTCAGTCATGCTCATTCTTTCTTCAACAAACAACGGCTCCTGTGCAACCGCAAAGGACAGTATGAAAATAGTTTTCGGTCCAAGTGCATTTGCGTACGCAGGTCCTGACCAGGTAATTTGCTCAACAGGCAACCTTGTTAACCTGAATGGATTAGTTTCCGGAGGAGCAAGTACAGGCAACTGGAGTACAACCGGCGGTGGCTTATTCAGCCCGGGAGCACAATCATTAAATGCAACGTATACCTTGAGTGCCGGCGACTTTATTGCAGGAGGTGTGCAGCTTATACTTACAACAACCAATAACGGTAGTTGTCTTGCCGGAACAGATACACTTACGATCGTAACAAAAAATCCGGCAACCGTATTTGCCGGAATGGATCAAACTGCCTGCAGATCTTCTTCCAGCGTTCTGCTCAATGGAAGTATAAATGGAGAAACCACAAGCGGACAATGGCATACATTGGGTTCTGGAACTTTTGTTCCCGATGCACAAACACTCCATGCCTCTTATCTTTTTAGTTCTGGGGACTATACAGCAGGAACAGTTCAGCTTGTCCTCACATCAACGAATAACGGATCTTGCGGGGCTGTGACCGACACCGTAGAAATCAGAATACAACAATTGTCTACCGTAACTGCAGGAAGTGATCAAACACTTTGTTCCTCCAATCCAATACTCGCACTTAACGGAGTTGTTTCAGGTGGAAGTACAAGTGGTAATTGGACAAGTACCGGAAGTGGAAGTTTTTCACCTGATGCGCAAACACTGAATGCCACATACCAACCGAGTACTACTGACCTGGTTGCCGGAAGTGTGAAATTAATACTTACTTCCACTAACACGGGACAATGCCCTTCTGTTACTGATACCTTGGTAATCAGGTATACGAATAGTCCGTTAGTAAATGCCGGCACTGACCAGCTATTCTGTAATGACGGAATAACAATCCCTCTGAATGGTAGTGTAAGTACTGGTACCGGAATATGGAAATCCCTGGGTAGTGGTGTATTTAATCCTGATGCGGCCACATTGGGCGCGTCATATTCACCTAGTCAAACGGATAAGACCGCAGGAAGTGTATTACTTGTTCTGAGCTCAACAAATACCGGATCTTGTCCCGGGACTTCCGATACAATGAAAATAACATTCGGAACCAAGCCTATAGCTGCTTTTGTTGAAACGGTATCTGGGGAGACAACGACCTTTTCTGATCAGTCTAGGGCAGCAACAACCTGGTTATGGAATTTTGGTGACGCCGGAGGACGTTCTACACAGGAAAACCCAGTATACTCCTATAGCTCAAGTGGAACTTATACGGTGACATTAATTGTCAGCAGTACACAGGGTTGTATGGATACCGCAACAGCAGATGTTACCGTTGACGGAACGACTGTTGTTGTTCACCCGGTAGCTATACCTTCTGGTTTTACTCCTAATGGAGATGGTATTAACGATGTTGTACCAATTCTTGGAGGTCCATTTCTGGAGGTGGAATTGAAAATATACAACCAATGGGGTAATCAGGTATTCGGCACGAATGATCCTAATGTTTCCTGGGACGGTAAAATAGCCGGAATTCTCCAGCCTCCGGGAGTATATATTTATACTGCGAAAGGAAAAACGATGGATGGAAAAGTGTTTAGTTTTTCCGGTGATGTTACATTGATCAGGTAATTTAAACAGATGACTATGAAAAAGATATCCACAAAAAGCATTGTTGCACTCATCTGCATATTTGCTTCCAGCCAGTTTTTCTATGCTCAGGATTACCACCTCTCTCAATATGATATTGCTCCTATATACATGAATCCTGCTCTTGCCGGAATGTATCTAGGTGAAAAGGGCGATTTCAGAATAATGTCTAATTATCGTTCACAATGGCAGCAATTACAAAGCAAACCTTACACCACTGCTCTCATCGCCTTCGACAAGCCAATCGGACGTTTCGGTGTTGGAGGATATGTGATCGATAACCTTGCGGGATTAAGCAATTATAATTCTTTTGGATGCATTGTCGGAGGAGCATACCAGATCACCAATGATGAGAGTAAAAACCATTACCTCACCACAGGTGTACAGGTCGGTTTTATGAATGTGAACTATAATACAAATGATCTGTTATTTTCTTCCCAGTATTTTTCCGACAGGGGACTGGATGGCAATGCCCCTAATGGAGAAAATTTTGCGAAACTAAATCTGCTGAAACCGGATATCAATGCGGGCATCTATTATAAATACCGTAATACAAACCAAAAATTCAACCCTTTTGCGGGTTTTTCCATCAATCATATTAATATGCCCGATCAATCTACACTTGGTATTCCCTACAGGCTACCAATGCGTTTTAATCTGAATGCCGGCTCAGATATTCAGGTTAATCCTTCCCTGAAACTACAACCTTCCTGTTTGTATATGTATCAGGGTGGAGCGGCCGAACTTAGTTTGGGCGTGCTGGCATTTTATAATTTAAAAAATACCAATTACGAACTTGTTAGTGGTCTTGCCTACCGGTTACAGGATGCTATCGTTTTAAATATAGGAATTAAAGAAGGTGGGAATACTTTCCGGATCAGTTATGATATTGTAACCAGCCCTTTGCAGGTGTATGCCGGAAACCGCGGAGCAATTGAAATGGGAGTTATTTACACCGGCACTAACAAACAGTATAAAGAACAAGTGGATAAAATCGATAAGTTCTTTAATTGATAATGCGGCTGTAATTCGCTTTTTTATCTTAATACCTGGACAAAGCCGTGCTGATTATAATCCGTACTTCCGCATGTTTCTTTGACACTATAATAATAGACACCCGCCGGTACATCTTCTCCATTCTGCGTTTTTCCATTCCACAAAATATTCGCATTCGCCGATTTGAACATCTCCAGGCCCCAGCGGTCAAAGATGGTTACGGCGTATTCACCCGAGGAAAAACCTTTGATCTCCAATTCGTCATTTTTTCCATCTCCATTTGGGGTAATTATATTGGGGACACTAAAGTTAGCATCCGATGATTGATTGACCTTTACCGTATCTTCTCCTCCACAATTATTGGCATCCCGAACATAAATCGTATAGATACCTGCACATAGAAAATGAAGGCTTGAATCGGTGGCCCCTGTATTCCATGAATAGGAATAAGGTGCCAGACCTCCCTTAGAAACAATGACACTGGCTTCCCCATTACAAACACCTTTGCAGGCAGCCGCAAGTGAAGAGGTTTTCAGGTTCAAAGATTTAGGATTTAAAAAAACAGTATCGGATATCCGATATGTCCCAGGGCAGAATCCAACATAAAAAATGGAAGTCTTTTTAATTCCGCTTAGCGTGTAGCTACTTCCCACCTTCAAAACATTTCCTC
>JABDFG010000043.1 GCA_013286655.1 Bacteroidota bacterium | reverse complement strand
GTTTGGCTATGTGGAGGAGCCTCTTCAACTGATTTTCCGCCCAAAGCATCTCCTTGCGGTGGCTTTTACCAGCCTGCATTTGGAAAAGGGACTCAGGAACCTTTTATTGTACAGTTCAATACCTCCGGGATTGTACAATGGGCTACTTATTTCGGAGTTGATGGAGAGGATGACGGAAGCTATATATGCAGTAATGGAACGAATGTTTTTGTTGCAGGCGATGCCCAAGGACCAGTTTCAACCGGAACAGCCTACAAGCTCCAGACCCTTGCAGGAGCTTATTATAATGCTACCCTCGGAAAAAACGAGACGACTTTCCTGGCAAAGTTTAACATTGCCTGTGTGAATCCGGTTATCACAGCAAGCCCGAATACGACTATTTCTTGCAACAGCACAACGGCTTCACTTACTGCAAGCGGGGGGATCGACTATATCTGGAGCCCGGCCGCAGGTCTAAGTTCAACTACCGGTTCATCTGTAACTGCAAGTCCGACCGGCACAACTACCTACACCGTAACCGGTACATCCATGGCATCCTGCGTTTCACAAACTGCTACCGTAACAGTCACTGTTTTGGGAGGACCATCCATAACTGCAAAGAGCAGTGGTAACCTAAGTTGTACCACAACAAGTATTACTCTAACAGGAACCAGCGCGGACAATATGGTATGGAATGGGGGTACGTTAGTTAATGCACCCAACCCGGCTATAGTGGCTGCAGCAGGAATCTATACAGTAACGGCAACGGACATCAACAGTTGTTCTGTAAGTACTACGGTCACTGTCACAAGTGACGTCACTCCGCCTACCATTGTTAGTATCACGGAGGTGAAAGAAGCGACCTGTAACCATAGTGACGGAACGGGGATGGTTACAGGAGCTGCAGGTTCAACGTATTCCTATTCCTGGAGTAGTGGCGCATCTGGTGTCACGGCTTCTGGTTTGCCCATGGGGACCTATACGGTAACTGTAACTGATCCGGCAAACGGATGTACGGCCGTTTCAACGGTTGCTATTCAAAATAGTAATGGCCCGACCGTTACTGTATCAAACACGACTAATATTTGTATTGGAGAAACAGTTGGGGCAATAACAGTGAGTGCTGCCGGAACTGGTGTGCTAACCTATACCTGGAGTGCGGGAGCTTTGGGTTCAGGCAGCTCCGTTTCGGGTTTGATAGCGGGTTATTACACCGTTACGGTGACGGATGGGAGTGGGTGCATAGCAATGGCAGTGGATAGTATTCTCCAGTTTTCCGACCCTAATGTTTCTGCTGGGGTCAATCAGACCATCACCCAGGGAAGAAGCATACAATTGTCTGCCAGTGGAGGAGTCAGGTATTTATGGAAACCGGCAACTTTCCTGAGTAACGATACCATTTATAATCCCATAGCAGATCCGGACCGGACAACAAATTATAAGGTGACGATAACGGATGCAAATAATTGCTCAGCTTCTGACAGTGTATTGATAACAGTTGTCAGTTGCAAGGCTTCGGAGATATTTATACCAACAGCATTTTCCCCCAACGGAGATGGTCAGAACGATAGGCTGTATGTTCGTGGTCCCGATTGCATAACGCAAATGCATCTGCAGGTGTTTGATCGCTGGGGAGAGTTGCTGTTTGAAACCGTAAATTCCTCCATGGGGTGGGATGGGACTTTTAAAGGTAAAACTTTGGATACAGGAGTTTTCGTATATTACTTAACAGTAACTTTATCAAACGGAGAAACAGTTTCCAAAAAAGGGAATGTGACCCTGTTGAGGTAGGTGTCTGATTAAGAATTTATCGTTAATACAAATAAAAACAAAGAGCATGAAAAAGCCGAACCTGTTTATTTTTACTGTCAGTATGTTTTTACTGATTATTGCGCAAAGCACACTTTCTGCGCAAAATGTTGCCAGTAAATTACCCGACGGATCTCTCTTGAGTGGAAGAAGTGTAAATGAAACAGAGATGGGAAAAATTGTCCATTCGCCCCCCACGGTTATGTCGCTGAAATGCCCTGTTCCGAAATGGACTACTTCTGCCCCTTTAAATTCAAAAATGTTCTGCAATTCTGCCGCTTGTACCAATATAACAGTAGGGGATTCGGCCCAGTTGGGTGGATATATGACACCTGGCTGGAATTTTTTCATGCTGGGCTTGGATGGAAAGCAGTGTACAGATCTTACTTTGGAAATATGGGAAAATGGGGCACTCCAGGCAGAGATCGGCCCTCCAGACCCTCGCTGTACAGGTGGGTGTTCTTATTTAGGAACATGGAGTTCCTGGTTTGGCTCAAACTCTCCCACTCCCTGTGCCTCCGGCCAGGTAATTGACCTTTTTTCACAGTATTTTACACCTGGGGCGAGTATTGAGGTACGATTATATGATACTCATCCCGGGCTTTATTCCTGGACACTCAGGGACAATCTAACGGATAGTATTGCGAAAAGGGGAGTTTGGAATTTTGATACGTCGGGAACGACCTATCGTACAACTGGGGTAAATACTGCCATTATTAATGCAGGTAGTGCGACATTCTCTTGTCCTACTTGTCCGGCGGGATCATTGATCGATTTCAAAAATGGAACCTCCACTTTTTGTCCTGGTCGTGTAACCGGGGGTAAATATGGAATTACCTATACATTTACCTCCGGATCCTGTAAAAATTCATACACGGATACCCTGACAGTTAACCCTAATCCGGTTGCTGCTTCAAGTCAGGAAAATATAAATTGCAAGGGAAATTCCACCGGTTCCATTACTGCTATACCCTCTTCGGGTTCACCGGCATATACGTATACCTGGTCAACAGGACCTACCACACAAGTTTTAACAGGACTCCCGGCTGGTCTATATGTCGTAACGGTAACCGATAAAAACGGATGTTCAGGTACAACTTCGGTCTCATTGACCGAACCTACTACCTCCCTGAGCTTATCTGCTCCCGTTGTCACAGGACCAGGTTGCGGCTCAACTGGTGGAGGTACTGCAAGCACCCGGGCCTCGGGAGGAACGGGGAACTATACCTATAGCTGGACTCCAGGGGGAAGCACAACAGACAGTATAGGTAATCTGAGTGTGGGAGACTATACCGTAATTGTATCAGATGCGAATGGATGTACGACAACCTCTACCGCCATCATCACGGGCAACCCAAATCCTACAGCGGCGTTTACTCCTTCGGTTCTTACAGGTAATTCACCTTTGAAAGTTGTATTTAGCAATGCCAGTTCGGGAGCCAGTACCTACCTGTGGTACTTTGGCGGTGGACAACAGGATACCAGTACCAGCGCAGCACCGAGCCACACGTTTACGAAAGATACTGTTTATAATGTATGCCTTGTGGCAAAAAATGCCGGAGGCTGTAAGGATTCCGTTTGTAAAACGATCATAGTAATCGGTGAAGATTCCATCAGAATACCCAATGTGTTTTCCCCGAATGGAGACGGGAAAAATGATCAATTTATTATTTTTACCCTGGGTATTAAAAATATAGAGATAAGTATTTGGGATCGTTGGGGATTAAAGATATGGGAACATAATGGCCCAACAGCGAGTTGGGATGGGAAAACAAGTTCCGGTAAGGAGAGTCCTTCCGGAACATATTATTACCTGCTTAAAGCAGATGCATACGATGGGAAGTCCTATAATGATCATGGATTTGTTGAGTTGATCCGATAATAAAGACAAAATTTAAAACGAAAAAAATGAAAAAAGGTGTAAAAATTATTTTTCTGTCGTTAACGATTATGCTTTTAGCGCGATCGCATTATGCTCAGACGGCTAATAAAGACTTTCAGGATGGAAAGGTTATTTTTCAGATCCGGGAGAATGTAATCGTGTCAATGGTCACTGATGCCAAAGGTGTCGTAAGCTTTAATAAGGTTCCATTTCTGGCTGCCCTGAGCAGTAAATATGGGATAACAAAAGTGCAACAAAAACATCCCAGGAGCACAGACATCTCCTTACGAAATACCTACGAAATAAATTTCAGTAAATTAAGGATGACGGACAGCCTGGTGGCAGAACTAAGTAAAATATCTTTTGTTAGGTATGCTGAGAAGAAAACGCTTCCCCGTCTTTTCTATATTCCAAATGATTCCTTATACAGTGGTCAATATAATTTGTCATTGATCAATGCTCCTGCGGCCTGGGATATTACCTTGGGTAAGACCTCCATTGTTGTTGCTGATATTGATAACGCTATATTAATTACACATCCGGATCTTGTTTCCCAAATATCTTCTAAATCATATGATATTGCTGACAATGATGCTAACCCTAGCCCTCCCGTGGCCAGTTCTTCATGGGATCATGGCACGCATACTGCGGGTATTCTGGATGCCACAACTAATAACAAACATGGAGTGGCTTCAATCGGATCTGGCCTTTCCTTAATGGCTATTAAGGCTACCACGAACAACTCTTCCTCTCCCGGAGTGATTACGGATGGTTTTGAGGGTGTTTTATATGCTGTGGATTCAGGCGCAAGAGTAATAAGTTGCTCATGGGGTACACCCACTTCATCCTCATATGATTCAGCTATTGTTCAATATGCTCATGCAAGGGGTTGTATAATTGTTGCAGCTGCGGGAAATTCAGGAATAAATACTCCTTATTACCCTGCAGCTTATCCTCATGTTATCGCCGTTGCGTCAACGGGTTCAGGAGATGTACTCTCGAGCTTTTCGGATTATGGTTCCTGGGTAACCCTTTGCGCTCCCGGAGAGAACATAATAAGCACCATCACTAACCATGTAGGAAGTATGGGTATAGCGTACTATGATAAATTAAGCGGAACCTCGATGGCGACTCCTTTGGTCGCTGGTCTCTGTGGATTAATGTTGTCACTTAATCCAAGTTTAACACCTGACCAGGTTTTAAGCTGCCTTAAGAAGAGTTGTGTTAATATTAACAGTAAAAATCCGAGCAAAACCGGTGATTTGGGAGCTGGAAGGATCAATGCGCAGGGGGCTTTGGATTCTGTCCTGAAAATTTCCACACCTCCGGTAGCCAATTTTACAGCCAATCATACGGCTATTGTTGCCGGAGGTAGTGTGAATTTTAGTGATTTGTCCACCAATAACCCGAGTTCCTGGTCCTGGACTTTTTCTGGTGGTACTCCCGGCACATCAACCGGTAAAAATCCAGGTGGAATTGTATACAATACTCCTGGTTGCTATCCTGTGACCTTGTCTGTTACGAATAGTTCAGGTACAAATCCGCTAACAAAAACTTGTTTTATAGATGTTACCAGTGGAACGGTTACAACTGAATGTACTACCATTATACCTACTGCAACAGCTCAGCTGCAATTTTATAAAAATGGAAATGGCTGGGGTTATGTAACAGGATCAAATAGTGACGCAGTTGAAGCCATCTGCGATTATTTTTCTACTCCACCTCCGGCAGGTTATCAAATCAGCGGTACGGAATTTTTGTTTGGAAAAGCTGTTGCCGGAAACCCCAGCCATACCATCTCCGTTAATATCTGGGACAATGCTGCAGGTTTTCCGACGAATGTGCTGGCCAATAAAATTGTGAAAATAAATACGATTTCTACTACAGGGATAACTTCTATTAATTTTGACACGCCTGTAGCAGTTAACGGTCCCTATTACTTGGGAATACAATTTAGCGCCACAGATTCTCCTTTAGACACGATAGCGCTTGTCAGTACTGTAAATGGAGAAATCAAACCTTCCACGGCCTGGTCGCGTCTGAATGATGGTTTATGGTATACGGATTCGGTCCTCTGGGGAGGTGCTATTTTATCCCAAACCATAGGCGCAGTAATTTGTCGTGATAGTCCAACAGGTATTGCGGAACAAACGGTATCCTCTGATATGGAAGTATTTCCAAACCCCACTACAGGAGAAATTAATATTGTTTTTCCTCCAGGGCTAAACGAAAACCTTCGTGTTTTCGTTTATAATGGACTAGGAGCAGTTATTGCCGAGGCAGGAAGGGCTGATCTGCAATCAGGAACGATAAAAATGAATTTAGCGGGAAAGAGTTCAGGAATTTACTTTATAGAAAGCAGGACAGATCATGGAACTGCTTTTAAGAAGATTATTTTAACCCAATAGTACATAAAGGATCCGCTTCCTGGTAAAGAATATTTGTATCCCTGTTTTTTTTGTAATCCTGTTTGCAGGAGGTTGTCGCAGCAATTCAGGCGTACCTGTTAACGAAACACGGGACGCAAAAGAAAAGCCCAGCGACATGATCACGAAAGAAAATAAGTACTGGGAAAGGAAGGGAATCAGAGCGGCAAAGAGAGAAATCCGGAGACGGAAACGTCGTTACCGAAGGACGGGGCTTTATTCAGGGGATACCTGAATTAAAGTGCCGTGAGGAATTTCAGGACGTCTATTCCATCCGCGTAATCCCATAACCCGGGATTTTGTGTCTGTCCGAAATCCAGTTTGTTTTTGATGCCTTTTATTTTTGACGCGATACATTGTATATGCGCAGCATCCATCTGCAGGCGGTCTTGTAATTCAGCCTCATTCATATAGTACTCGTAATATAACACTGCCACAGGTGATGCCAGTCCAATATCCTCTTTTAGTAATAAAAATCCGTTTTCAAGAAGTTTCACTCCTTGCATCAGGTAAACTGTTTTGTTGTATTCATAATTGTTCACATATTTATTATGTTGTAATACATGCTGATAATCGAATGCTGCCCCGAATAAATGATCAAAATCATAGTTTTCAGGGACAAATAGTTTAGAAATACTGCGGCAGCCAAGTCCAAAATACTGAAAGACATCTTTGGCGAGCAACCGCAATTCTTCCGTGCTTTCTGTACCATTCAGAACGGCAATTGAATTGCGGTTTTTTCGGATGATATGCGGATACTTATCAAAGTAATATTCGAAATAACGGGAGGAATTATTACTTCCTGTGGCTATAACAGCATCAATTGTTTTTAGCTGACCATCCGTGAAATGAATAAGATCATTAAATGCCGGTTCTATTGAAATTAAAATTTCGGACACCAATTTCGGCAGTTTATCATCATTGCCGGATGATTTGGCGATAATGGCATGTCCGCTTAGCAATACGCAGAGCATATCATGGAGACCGGCCAGAGGAATATTTCCGGCCATAATCAAGCCGATGTTTTTGGATGTTTTTATAGTAAACGTATACGCGTTCAGCCATTTATCAAGATTTGCACGTGTAAGTGCATTCCCCCAGGATCTATAGGCATGTAATACATTATCTCTTGTAAACCATCCATTGTATATATGTACGGTAGAAGCCAGTTCCACGAGTTTAGCGGGAAGAGGCCCTAAAAGCGTCGGGTCTGTTTCTTTGGCAGCATGCGCAAAAATCGCCCCGAGTTTTTCAAATGCATTTATTTTTTGTTGAAGCGTCATGTTTCCGTATCTTTACAGCCCAAAGATAAACAGCTATGGCTATTAAAATAACGGATGAATGTATTAATTGTGGAGCCTGTGAACCGGAATGTCCGAATAATGCTATTTATGAAGGTGGAGCAGAATGGCGATTTTCTGATGGTACTTCTTTAAAAGGAAGTTATACCGGTAAAAGCACAGGACTTATTACGGATGCCGAAGTACCCCAGGTTCCTGTTTCCATGGATTTATATTATATCGCTGCAGATAAATGCACAGAATGTACCGGTTTTCATGATGAACCTCAATGTGCTGCTGTTTGCCCGGTTGATTGTTGCGTAAGTGACGAAAATAATGTGGAGACAAAAGAAGCACTATTGGCTAAAAAGGAATCCCTGCATCTTTAAACATATAGGATAGCTGGAATGAGGTGTTGTAAGAACATACTGTTCGGGCTGTATCTGATTACTACTTTATCCTCGCTTGCGCAAGGTCTGCTGCCGGCCTTTGAAGATACGCTGATGCAGGAGCAGAAAAAACTCTATTCCTCCGGAAGTGACCAAGAAAAGCTGGATGCGAATTTCCGTTTAAAATCCACGTTCGAACGAGCTTTGAGTGTAGAACATTCCTTTGATTATTCTTTTGATTCGCTGAAAGAAATCGGAAGGATTTATTCGCCTGATAAAGCTTTCCGGATCATCAACTGGGATCTTGCCAGGAATGATGGCACACATGATTACTTTGGATTTATCCAGGTATATAATATTAAAAAGAAAACCTATCTTCTGTATTTTTTAACGGACAAATCGGCTGACATAAAGAACGCAGAAAATGCTATAGGAGATGCCAATAAATGGTTCGGCATGCTGTATTATAAGATAATTCCTGTAAAAGTGAAGGGTAAAAAATACTATACCTTACTTGGTTTTGACGGTAATGACAAGCTAACTTCCAAAAAAATCATTGATGTACTCTCTTTTAACACAGATGGAAGTCCGCGTTTTGGTGCGGACTTGTTTAAGCTGGAAAAAAAATCACCTAAGCGGGTAATTTTTGAGTATGCGGCCCAGGCTGTTATGTCCCTGAAATACAATGAGGATACCCGGCAAATTATGTTTGATCATTTATCCCCTTCCGAACCAAAGCTGGAAGGACAGTTTCAATATTACGGTCCGGATTTTAGTTTTGATGCGCTGGAATTTAAGAAAGGGAAGTGGGTTTATACGCCAGATGTGGATGCGCGTAACAAGTCATCTTCTAAAGATAACAGGTATAAAGATCCTAAGGATAAATCAAAAGATCATACCAGTAAGCAAATCTATAAATCGCCCGAATAATTTAGTTTGAATTTCCGCCCTGTCCGTTTACGTAGTTGTCGGTGCTTTTGAAGTTGCCATTTTCATCGTAAAATTTCCAGGTGCCTTCTTTTACATAATCCAGGATATCACTGCTGTAACGCATAGGGCCTTCCTCTTTTATAGTATTATTTTCATTGAATTCCTTTTTATAATATAATTTCTTTTTTTTGTCCGTAAGCTCAAAAAGACTTTGGGGTTTTCCGTCTTCTGCAAACGAATTCAGTTGGATGAGGCATTCCATATTTTTTGTATGCTCTTCTGCATACTTTAATTGTCCGTTGGAATAGTAATCTTGCTCTTTTAAAGTGCTTCCGTCATAATATTCGATGTCGGCCTTTGGTTTTCCATCTTTGAAAAATATTTTCATAGTGGCACGCTTCAGATCTGTAATCTTAAATTCCCGTTCCAATTGTCCGTTATCGTAGTAGTTTTTGTAAATTTTCAGTTGTCCGTCAACATAAAATCCCCGGTGCAGAATTTTTCCGCTGGTATAATTGTCTTCAAACCAACCCTGACAGGCATAGCCCTTCGGACCGTTTCGAACCGAGTCTCCTCCGGTCATGAAATTCAGCTTATCGTATTTTTTAATGCCATAATCCGGATCCAGTACCTCTTTTTCTGTGTACGTCTTTGGAGTCTTGCTGTCGCCTTTGATAATTTGCTGTGCTTGCAAACGAACAGAGCACATAACAAACAAGAGCACTATAAAAGAATAACCAAACTTTCTTTGCATCGTATAAAATTAATGAATTCCTCTTTCAGCCAGATAACGCTCTGCATCCAATGCACCCATACAGCCACTTCCGGCGGCGGTAACGGCCTGCCGGTACACTTTGTCTTGTGCGTCACCTACCGCAAACACTCCCCCGATATTTGTTTTACTGGTTCCGGGAATAGTTTTAATATAACCTGTTGCGTCCATGTGAAGCCATTTGTCAAAAATATCCGTATTGGGCTTATGGCCAATCGCAACAAAAAAACCTGTAATAGTCAATATGCGTTCTTCCCTGGTTAATATATTAATAATACGGGCGCCGGTAACTCCTTTGTCACCGGTAATTTCCAGGGTCTCCGAGTTCCAGATCAGCTCAATGTTCGGTGTTTTCAGTACACGTTCCTGCATGGCTTTGGAAGCACGCATTTCATTCTTTCGAACGATCATGTATACTTTTCTGCAAAGTTTGGCAAGGTAGGTAGCTTCTTCCGCGGCCGTATCACCTGCACCTATTATGGCCACGTCCTGCCCTTTAAAGAAAAATCCGTCGCATACGGCACAAGCTGAAACCCCAAAACCGTTGTATTTTTGTTCCGATTCCAGTCCAAGCCATTTAGCGGAGGCTCCGGTTGCAATAATTAAGGTATCCGTATGAATTTCTTTGTTCTCGTCAATGGTAATTTTGTGAACGGGCCCTGTCAGGTCAACCCGTGTAGCAATTCCCCAACGGATATCTGTTCCAAAACGTTCTGCCTGAACTTTAAAATCCTCCATCATTTCCGGACCTTGAGTACCCTTGGGATATCCAGGATAATTTTCCACTTCGGTGGTGGTCGTCAGTTGCCCTCCAGGTTGCAATCCCTGGTACATAACAGGTTTAAGTGCAGCCCTTGCAGCATATATGGCCGCAGTATAACCAGCCGGACCACTGCCGATAATCAGACAACGAACATGTTCAATAGGTTCATTCATAATTTGAAAATATAAATCAAAGATAGTAATTATTGAAAAAGCGATTCGAGTCAAATACATCTCCTTTACATATATATTTCCCATATTTACACCCAAAACATGAGTTTAAGGGAAATCATACTTATCAGTACTTTGGTTTTGGTTTTTCAGCCGGTGCCATATGCTCAGAAGCCCCCCATGACACGTGATACAGTCTTCACATTAAATAATGACACGGTTGATATTTTTTTTCCATCCGTAAAAGCAGTCGGACAGATCCTGGTTTTGCCCGGGTGGAATTATTCCAGGCGAAAATGCTGTCAGGAGTCCTCCTTTTGCAAAAGGGCTTTGGAGGAAGGATATGTTTTAATTTTTCCGGAAATGGGCAAAAGTGTATACGCATCTCAACGCTACCCCGAAACAAGAAAAGATTGGATAAAATACCCTCAGTTGAAATGGGTAACGGATACACTCATTCCCTATTTGCAAAAGAAAGCGGAGATATTTAAGCCCAATCAGAATAATTATCTTTTTGGAATATCAACCGGGGGAAGAGGAGTCGCCTTAATAATTGAACATACCGGAACTCTTTTCAGAGCAGGCGCGGCTCTATCAGGTGATTATGATCAGACTAAAATACCCTGGGATAATTTAATGAGAGGCTTTTACGGAAATTACGAAGCATTTAAATCACGCTGGGAAGGGGAAGACAATGCGCTCCTGAATGCCCAAAAGGTGGTCATTCCTATCTATTTAGGACATGGACAAGCTGACAAAACGGTGCCTGCAGAACAAACCAGGTTATTTTATGATGAGCTGAGAAAGGAGAATGGAAAATTACCTTTTGTTTTGCATTTGGCTGACCATCAGGCACACAATTATAACTATTGGGATTCGGAAACAGAAAACGTGATCAGTTTTTTTTCTCACTACCGGCTTAAATAAAAGCCCCTTGCTTAACCTTATATTTAATATTAGGTAGGTTCCTGGTTAAGTAAAAGCCAGTACATACCTAAATCGCCGACCACTTTGGTGAAATTTTCAAATCCTACGGGTTTGACGATATAACTATTAACACCGTAATTATAACAAGCCTTAACATCCGGATCTTCTTTGGAAGAAGTAAGTACAACCACCGGTATTTGCCGGGTAAATTCGTCTGATTTCAATTTTTCCAGTACTTCCAGGCCACCTACTTTAGGCATTTTCAGATCGAGTAAAATAACCTTAGGTCTGTTGTTTCTGTCCCGGCCGGAATAAGGTCCGGTGCAAAAAAGAAAATTCAGCGCTTCTGCTCCATCCTTCAGATGGATAAGGTTATTTAATACGTTACCTTTCCTCAGGGCGCGTATAGTAAGTTCTGCATCGTTGATATTATCTTCAACCAACAGAATGTCTACATTGTTTTTTTCCATTTTATTTTTATTACTATATAATCGGTCAAAATTAAACCAAATTAGGTTCTAAGGGAAACTAAATGCTCACAAAATGGTCAAAAATCTTACATATGTAAGATTTTTGACCATTTTGTAAAATCAAGTTATTCGATCTTGTATAACTTTATAGACTCAAATCCTTTTCTATGGAATCACCTTTAAAAATACTTCTCGTTGAAGATTTGGACAGTGATGCGGATCTCATCATTCAATATCTTAAAAGAGAGAATGTATCCTTCACTTTTATAAGAGTCTGGAGGAAAGATACCTTTGTCAAAAGCCTGTTAGAAGATAAACCGGATATTGTTATTTCCGATTTTACGCTTCCCCAGTTTAGTGGTATCGAAGCCTTCCATCTTTTAAGAGCTCAGGATGCGGACATTCCCTTCATTTTGATTTCCGGCTCTATCTCTGAAAAACTCCTGACCCAATATATGAAGGAGGGGATCGATGAGTACATCATAAAAGGAAATTTATTGCGTTTGCCTTCGGCCATCCGGAATGTTATGAATAAAAACAAGATTGAAAGGCTGAATCATGAACTGGACGCAACGAATAAAAAATTGAAGGATGCTTACAATGATATGAAGGACAGTATTAATTGTGCACAAAAAATTCAAAGTGCAATGCTTCCTGATATCGCTGCTTTGCATCACACTTTTCCGGGATCTTTTGTTTCTTTTAAGCCGAAGGACATTTTAAGCGGAGATTTTTTCTGGTTTGAAAAAAAGGAAAATAGGTTTTTTATAGCGGTGGCTGATTGTACGGGTCATGGTGTTCCAGGAGCCCTCTTGTCGATCATGGGTAATAATTTACTGAGCGAAGCCCTGAACATTAAAAAGCTCACGCAACCCGCTGAAATCTTAAATCGTCTGAATAAACGGGTCAGGAGAATTCTTAACCACAATAAGACTCATTTGCACGAGGGCATGGATATTGTTTTCTGTTCTATTCACTTAGATACGAATGTTGTTGAATATGCGGGTGCTAATCGTCCTTTGTATATTATGAAGAAGGGAGGGGGCTGTACGGAAATCAGAGCGAATAAGATGTCCATTGGTGAAATAGAGAATGCAACGTTTGTCAATCATACAATTAACCTGGCTGCAGAAGACCGGATATTCCTTTTTACAGATGGATTTGCAGATCAGTTCAGTAGTAAAAACGATAAAAAAATGACGAAAAAGCGACTTCTTCCTTTGCTGACCAAGACGTCCCTGGTGGATATTGATATGCAGGAAAAGATTGTCAATAGCTTTTTTGAAGAATGGAAAGGGAACAAAGAGCAGATCGATGATGTTTTACTGGTAGGTATTGAACTTAATTCCAGGCTGTTTACCATTCCTCTGCACCAGGTGGCTTCCCCAGGGACAGGATAAGATCATCTGAAAAGTCAATCCATTCAAGTACGCGGTAGTTGCCTTTGTTCAGGTGAAGAAAGGCATCCCTCATCTCCAGCATTTTGTCAAAAGGCTGCATTGTAGAATAACTTTGCATCTTCAGAAGTTTGCATAAAATTTTCACATGCTCATATTCATTCCCTTCCATTTCGCTTGTTTTGCGGATAACACTTTTCAGGCTGACAGCGGCCACACTATATTTTTCAATCAGGGAATTACAGATAACAAGCAATAATTTAATTTCTATATCGGCGTGAATATAATTTCTGATACTCAGCCGGGTAACGATGGTATTCAGGTAATCGATGGCGTCAACGTACTTCTTTGAGTAAAATGCGCTTACCGCGAGGTATTTAAAATAATTAATGAAATTAGCTTCGTTTTCCGGATCTGCATCATATTCCTTGATAAGTTCCTTGTTTTCTTCAAACAGCAAATGTTGTTTTTTTAAAGCCCGATAGTGTTCCAGCTTGGAAATCAAAATTTTGGAAGGGAAAACGCAGAAATTATATAGCAGGAAAGAAGGCAACGTTTCACTAATGGTTTCCAGAAAGGATGCCGCTTTTTTATGAATTCCGATTCCGTGGTAATATTCAAATGCAAAGTACTGATATACTTTATCCAGATGCTGATATACCGGATTGTTAGGAAAGGTCGTAAATATGTTATTCATGGCCTCGAGCATGTCCTCAATCGGTTCATCTTCTTCCTGTTCAATTTCCGGAATTGTGACGGCCAGCGAAATGTCAAGAATCAGTTTGTACATATTCAGATGATGAGAATTATACAGTTTGGAGGTGGCGCTCATTTCTTTTTTGATAAACAGCAATAGATCGAGGAGTTCGCTGTTGCGCGAAATGAAATAATCTCCAAGCGTTTTATTGAAATTAACCAGCAGGTCTTCGGCCTTATCAATAGTGGCTATATAGGCCATGTTTTTATTATATTGCCGGGAGTAATGAAAAAATTGAGGCGAACCTGCATGAACTTTCTTTAGTGCGCTGTAAACAATAGCCAAGGCATAGGACATGTCATTTTGCAATAAATCTTCTTCCAGTTGCTCCAGGACCAGTCTGGCTTCCTTTTTGGATGTATTGTAGAGCAGATTGGGAATGAGGGAGATGTTTACATATAAATCGGTTTTTGAATACGAAAGCTGGGCAGACAGAAACTCTTTGATTTTCTGATAGACACGAAACTTTAGGATATAATAGGCATTGGCGTTCAGATCAAGTTTCCGGATAATTTCTTCTTCCGTAAGTCTTGCATTGCGGAGGCATTGGGTAAGCAAAAGAAATTTTTCAGCTTTATTTTTTTTGAAACTTTTTACAAAGGAACGATAATCGTTTTCTTTTAGTACTAAAATCAGTTCGCGAAGGTTAAGCATATACTTTTCTTTTAGCGGGCTGTATATTCTGATCGTTAACTACTGAAAAACAGTTCTGTAAACTGTGGGAAGAGATCATATACCTTTTAAGGCCGATTGGCTTAAAGGTTTAATAACATAATCATGAATACTTGAAAACAGTTTAGATTTGGCGTGGTCATCCGGGTCAATGGAAGAGGTTAGCATAATAATCTTAGTAGCGGAAATAAATTTCTTGTCTAATTTTTCAAATTCTTCTACAAACTGGAACCCATCCAGAACAGGCATGTTAATATCCAGAAAAATAAGTTCCGGAGTTGTCAATTTCGAACCATCCTGAATTCGTTCCATGTTCTTTAAATATTCCAACGCGCTTTTCCCTGAAGTATATATGTGTATATTCTCAGAGAAATTACAACTTTCCATCATTTTCTGATTAATGAAATTATCAATTTCATTATCATCGATCAACATGATAGAGGAATATCTGGACTTGAGCGTTTTCATGCGGCCAAATTACACATAATGCAGAGCACAAACAAAGAATCGGGAAAAAATCAAAAATCAGAAGGTTGTGTAAGCTAAGGATGGTTTACAAAATGGTCGAAAATCTTACATATGTAAGATTTCTGGACATTATGTAGAAGCAGATATCGTTAAACTGTTCTTTCTTTGCTTTAAAACTAAAAACATCATGGCTAAGAGTAAGAATAACAAATTTGTAGATACAATTGATGAATGTTTGACGAATGGAATTAATCATGGGATCTTCCAGGTGACACTGGAAGACGAACTCTTAAACGGCAGAACCGTGACGATAGGTGGAATGGAAGTGGTCAATTTTGGTTCTTGCAGCTACCTGGGTTTGGAAGTGGATGACCGTTTGAAAGAAGGAGCTATTGACGCCACCAGACGTTATGGTACACAATATTCTTCTTCCCGCTTGTTTTCGTCTTGTAATTTGTATGAAGAGGCGGAAAATCTTTTCAGAAAAATTTTCAATAACAACTATACCATATTGGCTGCTACTACCACGCTGACCCATATTTCTGCCATACCCATCTTAGTGCAGGATGACGACCTGGTGATACTGGATCACCAGGTTCATGGAAGTGTGCAACTGGCGGTACAGCTCGTCAAAGCGAGAGGAGTTAAAGTGGAAATGATTAAGCATAACAGACTGGATATGCTGGAAGACCTTATTAAAGAAAATCCTAACAAATATGGAAAAATATGGTATATGGCAGATGGTTTGTATTCCATGTACGGGGATTATGCGCCATTAAAGGACATTGTCTATTTGCTGGAGAAGTATGCGAACTTTCATTTATATGTCGATGATGCACACGGAATGAGTTGGACCGGGCAGCATGGGAATGGTTATGTATTGAGCCAGGTGGCCCTGCATCCCAAACTGGTTTTATCTACATCCCTGGCAAAAGGTTTCGGTACAGGCGGGGGAGTATTGGTTCTTCCTGACAAGGAAATGAAGCGTAAAATATTAACCTGCGGAAGTTCCTATACTTTTTCGGGCCCGATCCAGCCCCCCATGCTGGGAGCTTCCATCGCCAGCGCCAAAATACATCTTACAGATGAGATTTACCAATTGCAACATAAATTGAGAATGAAACTCAGCTTAACCCGGGATATCATTAAACGATACGACTTACCCCTGGTACTGCCATCCAATTCTCCTATTTTCTATCTTGGGCTTGGGTTGCCACGGGTTGGGTATAACATGGTCAAGCGTCTGTTAAATGAAGGGTTTTATACGAATATTGGGATTTTTCCAGGCGTCCCGGTTAAATGCAGTGGTTTACGTTTAGCCATCACCAACGGACAAACGGATGAGGATATTAAAAATGTATTGGATGCTTTTCAGCACCATTTACCTTTAGTTCTGGAAGAAGAACGAATAACGGTAGATGATATCAGCGCTAATTTTGGTTTGCCCTTCGAGGAAACAAAAAAACGTTATCCGCTTTCTTCAAAAAAAAGTTCGGAAGATATTTTTGACATACAGCACGAATCAACGATACATCGTATTGATAAAGTCCTTTGGGACGATTTGCTCGGAGATAATGGAACATTTGACTGGGAAGGTTGTCGCTTTCTGGAAGAAACATTTTGTGATAATCCTGAACCGGAAAACAACTGGAATTTTCATTATTTGATTATCCGTGATAAAAAGGCGAAGCCCATATTGGCTACTTTTTTTACCGAATTGCTTTGCAAAGACGACATGATATCCTCTTCGGCCATTTCTCAGCAAATTGAGGAAGTCAGAAAAAAGGACAGGTATTACCTCAGCTCAAAAATAGTGATGATGGGTTCTTTGCTCAGCGTAGGAGACCACTTATACATCGACAAGGCTTCTCCCCAATGGAAATATGCGATGCTTGAAATGATCCGTTTTATGAGTCATGTAAAACAGGCGTGTGGAGCAAGCATGATGCAATTGCGTGACTTAGACAGTAAGGATGTTGAAATGCAGGACATTTTGATTAAAGAGGGCTTTATAAAAGTTGAAATGCCTGATACACATATTTTACCGAATACCACCTGGAAGAATGAAGCTGAATATATACAGGGACTTTCTTCGGGCAACAGATGGCATTTTCGGCGCAAAATTGCGGATAAAAAAGCTTTTTTTAATGTGAATACTTTAGCAAATGAAGAAAAAATAAGTAAAGGAAATATTAATGCCTGGCGTAAATTATACCTGAATGTCAAACAAAAAAGCTTCAATATTAACACATACGAATTGCCTTTAAAGTATTTTACGAACATGGTTACTCATCCCAATTGGGAAATAATAGAACTTAAATTAAAGTCTGATAATTTACAAAAACAAGGCTCTTTAGAAACAACGAATGAAGATCCTCTTGTTTCGGTAGGATTTTGTTATGTATCTTCAAAAAATAACTATTCAATTATGACAGTGGGATTAGACTATAACTATGTTGTAAATCATGGTTGTTATCGCCAGGCTTTATACCAATCAATTGTAAGAGCTAATACTTTAAAGTGTAATAAACTATATTTAGGAATGGATGCTTCGATTGAAAAACAAAGATTCGGAGTGGAGATAATACCTAAAAGTGTTTATGTTCAGGCAAATGATAATTTTAATATGGAATTAATAGAAACCGTTCATAATAAAAGATAGTATGATACAACGCGATTTTTATGAAGACAAAAACACTTCTTATTGGAAAGAAGAGGAGGAGGATATTCTGTTTTTTAAATACGCTCCTCAGATAGAAATTGATATTAATATTGCCAAAGATCTGGTCCGTAGTCGATTGGAGTATTCTAAGGGTAAGTCTATGTATGCTTTGATTGATTTTACCAATGTTAAGTCATGCAGCAAAGAGGCACGCGAATATATGAATTCTCCCGAAGGAGGTTTAAAAGGCATCCTGGGAGGGGCTTTTTTGTCGAATGGTGTCGTTACGAATGTCTTTATCAATTTATTCTTACGCGTGAATAAACCGGTCGTTCCCGCTAAATTTTTTACAAAAAAGCAGGATGCTATTAACTGGCTGAAAGAACTTAAAAAAGGTCAATAATTTAAACAAATTTGTTTTGACATAAACAATGGAAACTAAAAAATATCCCTTTTCGGCCTGGAGCAAGCAACCAGATTGTAACATTGTTTTTGCGGAGTTCCGGAGTAACCTGGTTGTAGATTTGACCATTGCTATGGAGCTTGTAAACAATAGGCTGGATTTTACCTTGAATCAAAACCATTATTTTATTATGGATTTTTCAAATATCAAACATGTTACACAGGATGCCAAATTATATCTGCAGGATCCTGAAATTGGTGCAAAAAACATATTGGGGGTCGCCTATATTGCTGCTAATCCTTTAGCCGCATTACTGGCGAATATTTTTGTTAAAACCCCCAAACTCATTCCTGCTAAATTTTTCTACAGTAAAACGGAAGCTTTACAATGGATGACACTATTGAAACAAGAAGTTGTTCTATAAAGGGAAAATGAACAAGGAGAAAAATACGGAAACCACACAAGTCAATACGGAACTGCTAAACAAATTGCTGAAATTGACAGCAGCTCTTCTGGATGGGGATTGTACGGTACGTATTGTTACTGATTTTAAAGAAGATATCATCCATCAGATTATAACTAATCTGAACCGGTATTCCGATAAAATTTTGCTCAATTCTTCGGGAGTGAAAAACGCGACGCAACTAGATATCAATGATTTTATTGATGTTCTTAGTTCCTTTGCCAATCATGATTTTGTACATAAACTGCCGGTGTCGGAAGGAGGAACCATACTGGATGCGATTGCTACCGGTATAAACTTGCTTGGAGAGGAATTAGAACACACTACCGCTTCCCGGGAAGAGTTGAATAGTTCGTTTACGATCGTATCCGAACAGAATAAGCGCCTGATGAATTTTTCTTATATCGTTTCTCATAATTTACGCTCTCATACCAATAATATTAAATCCCTGCTGGATCTGTTGGAAACTACGGATTCCGAAAGGTCCAGGAAGAAAATCATGCGGCATCTGAAAACATCTTCAGCTTTATTAAATGAGACCATTGTCCATTTAAATGATATCGTTTCCATTCAGAAAAATATCGATATACTCATTGAGCCCTTGAACTTACATAGTTATATTAATAATGTCTGTGAAGTTCTGAGCGAACAGATTTCATTAAAAAAAGCAGAAATACACAATAATGTTTCAGAGGAAATAATCATAAATTACAACCCCGCCTATTTAGAAAGCATATTGCTTAATTTTCTTTCCAATAGCCTAAAATACAGTCATTCAGAAAGAATACCTGTTATTTCGTTCAATTTTTTTACGAAAAATGGCAAAGGAGTTCTTGAGGTTTCTGATAATGGCCTGGGCATTGATCTTAAAAAGCATGGAGATAAATTATTCGGAATGTATAAAACATTTCATGGCAACGAGGATGCCAGAGGAATTGGTCTTTTCATCACTAAAAATCAAATAGAAGCGATGGGAGGGAAATTGGAAGTAGAAAGCGAACCCAATGAAAGAACGAGTTTCCGGATCTCCTTTTCAAGCTCCACGATTTATTCTTCAGCGAAAACGACCTGATAGGTCATCAGCAATAAAAAGGCTACAAAGAGTACAAGAATACTTAATGCTTCCATAACGGCTAATTTACTTCGGTACAAATCAAATTGCAATACATAATGGCGTGAAATCTTACATATGTAAGATTTCACGCCATTATGTTAAAATGACCCTTTAAATGCATTTATTTCTCCCCCAAACGCCAATTTTTAGAAAAAAACTGATTTTTGATGAAGCAGAAAGAAGAAATCATGGCCTTTTATCCAGGAATTTTCCGAAAAGTGGGTCGTGTTGAACAAAATGGTCGAAAATCTTACACATGTAAGATTTTCGACCATTTTGTAAGCATATTTTTTGCTTTTGTAAAAAAAAATTATAGACAGGAATATTTATTCGGGATTTTGCGATGGAATGATCAATTTAAAGGAAGTTCCCTGGTCTATTACAGAGCTTATGGATATTTCTCCCTGCAATTTATCTACGGCTTCTTTGACAATGTATAAACCCAGCCCCGAACCTTTTCCGTCAACAGACGCTCGGTAAAACATTTTGAACACTTTGTCAAGGTGTTCGGGATGAATGCCCCTTCCATTATCTTTTAGGAGAATGGACGCTGTTTCATTTTCAACAAGAATGAGAATCTCAATAATGGTTTTTTCCTTTTTTTTGTCCCGGTACTTAATTGCGTTGGAAATAAGATTGTTGAGGATTAACCGGAGCCTGAACTCGTCTGTGTTGAAAGGTTTCGTTTGCTGTATAGTAAGGACGAAATCAATCAGAGAAGTATCCCGGAACAATTTTATACTCACAAGAAGGTCATTTACGAGAGACTGAAAATTTATCGTTTTTATTTGTTTCTCGGTTTTTCTGTTTACGTAATAATCAATGACACTCTGAGTAAAATGGTCTAACTTTTTGACCATTGTTTCGATCATCTGAAAATATTTATTTTCCGGATAGTGTCCGTCCTGTCTTGCTAACTGAAGAACTCCCAGGATGCTTGTTAACGGCTCCCGTAAGTCATGAGAGGCACTGTATGCAAAACGGTCAAGTTCTTGCTGTGTTTTTTCCAGATTTTTAGTTTTTTCTGTAAGCAAATGCCTGGTTTTGTATAATTCATAAGCATTATCTATCGTGATTTTCAATGCTTGTTCATCCAATGGCTTGGAAATGTATTTATATACATTTCCTTTGTTAATGGCATTGATAACTGTTTCCATATCGGTGTAGCCCGTTAAAAGCATCCGGATGGGTTCAGGATAAGATGCAACGACTGCCTCCAGAAACTCGACACCACTTGTTCCCGGCATGCGCTGATCAACCAGGATGCAATGAATTGTTTGGGTTTTTAGAAGAGCCCAGCCTTCTTCTGCCGAAAGGGCTGTGAGTATGGTATAATACAGCCTGAAATTTGCTCTGAAAGAAATCAGATTGTTTTCTTCATCGTCAATATAAAGGATGGTTGCTTTTTCCTTTGTCATAAATGCGAAGAATTTTCCCTGTTAAATGGTAGCAAGATAATGAAATCTGTTCCATATCCGGGAATCGATTCTGCTGTGATTTCTCCTCCATGTTTTTGTATGATGCCATATACGATCGATAATCCGAGTCCTGTTCCTTTTCCGATATTTTTAGTGGTAAAAAAAGGTTCAAATATCCGCGATTTGATTTGCTTCATCATACCAACGCCGTTGTCTTTTATGCTGATTCTAATCGTATTATTCTGAAAGTCAGTTCTGATTTTTATCTCTCCGTTTCCATTTTTGGATTCCTGTATCGCCTGTATCGCATTATTTAATATGTTCATAAATACCTGGTTGAGCTTGCCTGGAAAACATTCCATTTCAGGAACATGCCCATATTCTTTCACAACCTTTATTTTATCGTTTAAAAGAGTCCATTGAAGTAAAGCAAGGGTAGAGTCTATGCCTTCGTGGATATCGGCCATTTTCAAGGTATCTTCATTTAACCGTGAAAAATTCTGTAGTCCTTTTACTATTTCTGAAGTTCTTGTCGCTCCTTCATCTATGCCTTTGAGCAGCAAGTTTATTTCGTTTATTAAATAATCAGCATCCAGTTGCTCCTTCAGATCATTAATTTGTTTCAGTTTGTCATTTATGTTTTTGTCATCTTTTATCTCTGAATATTTTCCCAATAAACCCATAATTTCCTGGATATCTCTTTTTAGTGGTTTTACGTTAGAAATTACAAAATTGATCGGATTGTTTATCTCATGAGCGATACCTGCGGTTAGTTGGCCCAAAGAAGCCATTTTCTCTGCATCCACTAATTGACTTTGTGCTTCTTTTAAATTTTTGTTCGAACCTTCCAGCTCCAGGGTTCTCTCTTTCACTTTCATTTCCAATAGTATGTTTTGCTCTTTAACTATTTTTTCATTTTC
>JABDFG010000042.1 GCA_013286655.1 Bacteroidota bacterium | reverse complement strand
GTAAGCAAATTTGGCAATCGGCTGGTCGAGTATAGCATTCAGTTCATTTACATCGACGCCTTTGGGAATTTCAAACAAGACAATTTCCTGAAGATCTACGCCTCCAAAACCCTTTTGACCACGGTCATCGGGAACATTTTTGGTGTTAAAACTAAATCGCTTGGTAATGAAAGATGTTTTTGTAACAGTAATGCTATAATCTGCATTAGGATCCAGCACAAACTCAAACTTTCCATTGCTGGAGGTTATCGTTTGCTTTACCTGAGTCCCATCTTTGATCAAACTGACGACGGCACCTTCCAGCTTAACACCTCCTTTTGTAACTTTTCCACTCACGGGAAAAGTCCATGTTTGAGCATCGGTCTGTACTACCTGGATCAAGAGTAAAGCCAATAAAATACTTTTTGCTATACGATTGATTTTATAGACATGTCCCATTCTAAACAAATATCGGCAAAAACACAGTTCTTTCATTACCTGTGTTAAAAACTTTGTCCGATTTCTTTTTTAATATATGCAATGGCCATAGATGTAGGCAATGCTTTGAGCTTAGCGCTTGCTTCAATAAGTAGCTGAGCAAGTTCGCTCGAAGGAGCAGAATCCGGAATTTTTATAGCGCTCAGGTTGATCAGTTTTACAATCTCTTCCTTTGCATTTTTGACCATTTCCCAAGCCTCCGCACTCATATAGATCTGCTGTGATAAATTATGTTCAAATTCAGACCTGACAGCCGCAATTAATTCGGAGTGGAATTGCCGGGAGGTAAACATAGGTTTATTCATACGCATAACAAGACTATTTGGAGATATTCGTTCTAAAAACAATACGACGCGCTCATAGGCTTGCAGCCGAATTGGTGTTGACAATTCCCGACTGGCAATTTTTAAATTCAGTGAACGGTTTTTATGCTCATTCTCTAAAAAGTTTTTTATCAGGTAAAAAGATGTCAGAAAAACAATTGCAGCCGGCAATATAATTTTCAGTAATTCTATGAAGGGATCCATATGGTATACGTTTAAAAGTTAAAACAAATTTGAAATACAGTCCTCCCCCCTACTCCACCCGACATCATTTTTCCACAATTACAAATTCCGTTCTGCGATTCCTGGATCTCCCTTCTTCGGTCTCATTACTGGCTATAGGTTTGTTTTTTCCAAAACCCTTGAAGCCCAGCAACCGTTCCTTGGGAATTCCTTTTTGCTGAAGGGCATCCAGCACAGTGAAAGCGCGGTCAGAAGAAAGTGCCTGGTTATTCTGGTCATTCCCCACATTGTCCGTATGACCATGTATTTCTATTTTTAATGTAGGATTCGCTTTCATGAAATCCACAAATTCATCAATGACAATCATCGATTCCTTTTTCAGCTCAGCCGAATTTGTTTCGTAATAGATATTGTTCAGCGCATAGGTTTCTCCCAAAGCTATTTGCTTAGTTTCCAGGTCAACTTTAATAGGTTTGGCAAAAGCTGTGTCTTTAAAAGATACTAATTGTGAGCTAAATGCATAATCTTCTTTCTTAACTGTCAGGATTATGTTTTTGGTGTTTTTTAAATTGATGATAGCGGCATATTCTCCCGTTGCCGAGTCGACCACTGCATCAATTTTCTGTTTTGTTTTAGCGTCCTTTATTTCTACTCTCGCTCCCTCAATCGGTTTTCCTGCATCATCCTTTGCTTTACCTTTTACCAGGGCCACATTTACAGGGCGGGCTTCCTTATATAAATCAAAAGAATAGATATCCCAGCCGCCGACATCTCTGCCTTTTACCTTTGCTTTCTGATTGGTCGCAAAATATCCGAGATGACCATCTGTACTTACAAAAAAACCAAGATCATCCGACACATTATTGATCGGAAAACCAATATTAACAGGCTCTGTCCATTCTCCTTTGTCGTTTTTTCGGGTATAAAAAATATCATAGCCACCCAGGCCCATATGCCCATCGGAAGAAAAATACAATGTTTCGCTGTCAGAGTGCATAAAAGGTGACTTTTCGTTACCAGGAGTATTAATAACTGGTCCCAGATTCACCGGAGGACTCCAGGCTCCGGTTTGGTCCCGGACACTTTTATAGAGATCCGCACCACCTAATCCTCCTTTACGGTCACTCGCAAAAAAAAGTGTTTTTCCGTCAGCCGCGATAGACGGCTGAGAATCCCAGGCAACAGGGTCATTCAGTCCCGGAACCTTCTTTATATCATTCCAATCATATCCGTTAAAATCCGAATAATAAATATCACAATTGAGCTGGGCACCCCCTTCATCTTTACAAATCGTAAAATAAACATGCTTATTGTCAATAGAAAGAGAAGCTCCACCTTCATTCTCATTTTGATTAAATGGGCTCTGCATGGGCTGACCTTGATCGAATTGTCCTGACTTATTACGTTTACTATAACAAAAATACTCGGCCTCCTGATCACTTTGCCATACGCGGTCTTTTAGTTTTACGGGCATTCTACGAGTAAACATCATCATTTCATTATCCGGTGATATAATCGGGAGGTATTCATCCCGGATAGTGCAAATCCCCGGAACAGGATTTGGATCAAATGGAACCGGTTTTTGATAGATTTCAGAATAAAATTTAGAATACCGGTACATTTCTTTCGTCTGATAAAGGAATGCATCGTATTTGTCATTGAATTTTTTGTCATCATCATCACTGAAGTCAATGTATTTTTTCAGGTATACTTTAGCCGAATCGTAGTTTTCTTCTTCATAATAAATGAAACCGAGGTAATAATAAGGGTCAGAATGATATTTTGGGCATACAAGAATAACTTTTTTCAGATACGGTTCCGCGGGTTTAAATGGCTTATTATCGAAGGTAAGTGTTTTGATCTTTTCGACAGCATACAAAAAATTAGCCTCCACATAGTCTGGTTCCAATTGCAGAGCCTGATCAAGGAATTTTATCCGTTCATCTTTTTTGAAATGTTTCTTGTCGCTTGCTTTTTCAAATAAATCAATGGCTTTTTTATCTTTCATTTCCTGGCAGGAAACCAGTTTTTCATCCGTTTTGCTCTTCTTCTTTGGCGGAATTTGAGCAAAAAAGGGAATGCCCGCTGCAAAAATTGTAGAGACGATTATGTACTTCAGTTTATTCACCATTCAAAAATTCAGGTTCGTTTTACTTCTCAAAAGATGATCAACCATCACCAAGGCAGACATCGCTTCTACTATCGGAACAGCGCGGGGTAATACACAAGGATCATGTCGTCCTTTTCCCATCATTTCAACCACATCCAGTCTCGAATTAATGGTATTTTGTTTCTTCATGATCGTAGCGACAGGTTTGAACGCTACCCTGAAATAGATATCCTCTCCATTACTGATACCCCCTTGTATTCCACCGGAATGGTTAGTAACCGTCATTACTCTGTTTTGAGAAACAGAAAACGCATCATTATGCTCAGAACCTTTCATGCTTACTCCGTCAAATCCAGAACCATATTCAAAACCCTTTACGGCGTTGATACTTAACATTGCTTTCCCAAGATCTGCGTGGAGTTTGTCAAATACGGGTTCACCCAAACCAACAGGAGAACCGCTAATAATACAGGAAATAACTCCGCCCAATGTATCTCCTTCCTTTCGAACTTGTTCGATACGGTTTAACATTGTTTCAGCGATCAATTCATCCGGACAACGAACCAGATTAGCTTCCGTTTTGGATAGGTCCAGCTGACGGTAATGTTTCATCAGTTTAATATCGCCTACTTGCGAAGTATAGGCATTTATCGTAATGGCTTGTTTTTTTAAAATTAATTTCGCGATGGCTCCTCCTACCACCCGGCTAACCGTTTCCCGAGCAGATGCACGTCCACCGCCCCTCCAGTCACGAATTCCATACTTGGCCTGATAGGTATAATCAGCATGAGAAGGACGATAGACGTCCGCAATTTGTTCATAATCTTTTGACTTCTGATCGAGGTTGGGAATAAGAAAACCAATGGGTGTCCCGGTAGTTCTACCTTCATATAAGCCGGATAAAAACGCTACCTTATCACCCTCTTTACGTTGACTGACAATAGTTGATTGTCCTGGCCTGCGCCGGTCAAGTTCCGATTGAATAAAGCCCAGGTCCAACTCAAGACCGGCTGGACAACCGTCGATAACTCCACCCATCGCCTGCCCGTGTGATTCACCAAAAGTACTCAACTTAAAAAGTGTACCGAAAGTATTTCCTGCCATTCTATAAAAGTACAGAATTTGACGCTTATCTTTAGCAGGTTACAAGATGCGGATTCTTATTAAAAATATCAAAACACTGGTTCAGGTGGACGATGGTTCGCGTTTAAAGGTAAGCGGGAGTCAGATGAAAGTATTGCCTTGCCTTCATGACGCCTGGTTAGCTATTGAAGAGGATATCATAATCGATTATGGCCCCATGAGTGAGTTTCCGGGGATCAGCGACTGGAACAACCTGACGGTTATTGATGCTGCCGGAAAATGCGTATTTCCGAGCTGGTGTGATTCCCACACACACATCGTTTATGCAGGCAGTCGGGAATCTGAATTCTCAGACCGGATCAATGGGATAAGCTATGAACAGATTGCAGAAAACGGCGGCGGTATTTTAAATTCTGCTCTATTATTGAAGACTACTTCGGAAGAGGAACTGGTACAAAGTTCAATGTTCCGGTTGAAGGAAATGATGTTTCAGGGGACAGGTGCTGTTGAAATTAAAAGTGGTTATGGCTTGACACTGGAGAGTGAGTTAAAAATACTCCGGGTGATAAAAAAACTGAAGGAGCTATCTCCTTTGACCATTAAAGCTACTTTTCTGGGTGCTCATGCTATTCCCTCAGCATATAAAGGGAATAAAAACAAATACATAGATCTCATTATAGAAGAAATGCTGCCAGCTATTGCCGGAGAAAAACTGGCCGAGTATTGTGATGTTTTTTGTGAAAAAAACTATTTTACCAGAGAGGAAACGATAAAAATCCTGGAAGCAGCACAGAAACATGGATTAAAATCCAAAGTTCATGCGGAACAGATGAGTAACAGCGGCGGAGTTGAGGCAGGAGTTCTATGCCATGCCATCAGTGTTGATCATCTGGAATATATCGGAATAAAGGAAATTGAATTATTGAGAAAATCAGATACAATGGCGACGATTTTGCCGGGAGCCCAGTTCTTCCTTCAATTACCTCAAGCTCCTGTCCGCAAGATGATTGACTCCGGATTAGCCCTAGCAGTAGCCAGTGATTACAATCCGGGTAGCTGTCCCAGCGGGAATATGAATTTGATGCTTGCACTCAGCTGTATACTCTATAAAATGAAACCGGAGGAAGCCATCAATGCGGCAACCTTAAATACCGCTTATGCCATGGATATTAGTTCTTCACACGGAAGCATTGCCATTGGAAAAAAGGCAAATGTATTTATCACAAAGGAAATTCCCTCCTATTCTTTTCTTCCTTATTCTTTCGGGAGTAACCTTGTTGAAACGGTTATTCTCAACGGAATAATCCAATGAAACCTCCTTCCCTCAATGCTATTGGTATCTTACTCATTATTGTATTTGTATTAAAAATAGTCTACTTATTATTTTTTGTTCATACTATCCGGGTTTGGGAAGATCAGGCTATTGCCGAAAACATAATCCATACCGGCAACTTTTTCATAAACATGGATGGGGTGAACAACCATAGTTTTCAGTTTCCCATATATCCTTTTATCATTGCGAGCCTTTACTTTATCTTTGGTATCCATCCAATCATTGCATGCATATATAATGTATGTCTGAACATCGCAGCTGGTTTCGTCTTTATTGCACTCATGAAAGAGATAGCTTATTATTTTAATTTACCTGCCCAAATCAAGATAAAAACCACCCTTCTGATTACCCTCCTGGTCTATCTCCTTCATCCAGCTATTAATTTCTATACACTTTATAATGTTCATCCGTTTATGCAGAATATGTTTTTTTTAATGCTTTCAACCTGGTTAAGCTTTCGTTGTGCGCGAAAATTGAGCTATCAGAATAGTCTGGTGTTTGGTTTCGTTCTTGGTCTTTCAATATTGGACAGGGGTACTGCACTCATGGCCCTTATTCCTTTTTTACTGATTGTTTTAGATCAAAAGAAAATTCAAACGGCGATTCGGCATTTTTTTATCATTGGATTTGTGTCATTTCTTGTTTGTCTGCCCTGGATGATCCATAACTATATAAAGGATGACTTCGTGGGATTAGAATCATCAGCAGGAAAAGACATGGTAAAAGGCGTTCTGGAAGGCTCTGAAGGAAGCAATTATTTGTCCAATGGAGATAATTATTACAGTGCCTTTACCAGGGCTGAAATGGATGCGATCTCCAAAATGTCTGTTGATGCACAAAATAACTATTACATGGACAAGGTGTATGCTAAATGGAAGACCCAGCCCGGTTTTGCAGTGAAAATGTACCTATTGAAGTTGAAGAATTTTTGGTGGTTCCGCAGGAGCGTGGGAAGTGAACAAAGCCATCGAATACAAAAAATCATCCCCATTTACAAAACAGCTTATTTAGTGATGATTATTCTGTTGCTTGCATCCTTTTATTACATCGGCAAAAAAAGCTGGATCCTGCTTTCCATACCCATCGCTATTTCCTTGCTTCAGGCTGCTTTTTATGTTGAAACCAGGCATCGGATACTGGTTGAACCCATCCTGATTTTTATGGCTGCAATCACTTTTCAATTAGTTATATCACAAAAAAGAGCTTCCACGTATAAAAAACACGTTGAAGAATCTTAACTTCACAAAGAAAATACAGGATCCATGAATCAATTAGTTGAATGTGTTCCCAATTTTAGTGAAGGCCGGAATCTTCATTTGATCAGATTGATTACAGATGAGATTGAGAAAGTAGAGGGCGTCCGCTTGTTGAACGTCGACCCTGGAAAAGCAACAAACAGAACTGTCGTAACATTTGTTGGAACAGCAGAAGTTGTTTGTGAAGCGGCGTTTCAGGCAATTAAGAAGGCCTCCGAGTTAATTGATATGAGTAAACACAAAGGAGAGCATCCCAGGATGGGGGCTACGGATGTTTGCCCTCTTATTCCCATTTCCGGAATAAGTATGGAAGAAGCGGCGGAGTATGCAAAAAAACTTGGTGCCCGAATAGGAAAAGAACTGAATATTCCCGTTTACTTATATGAAAATGCGCAAAACAATCCCCATCGAAAAAATCTTTCCCTCATCCGGAATGGCGAATACGAAGGATTTTTCAAAAAAATAAGACAACCCGAATGGAAACCCGATTTCGGTCCAACCGAATTTTCTGTCAAAAGCGGCGCTACCGTGATCGGTGCAAGGGATTTGCTGGTTGCCTATAACATCAATTTAAACACGACTTCCGTAAGAAGAGCAAATGCCATCGCATTTGACGTTCGCGAAACGGGTCGGGTAAAACGGGAAGGAAACCCCGTCACGGGCAAAATTTTGAAAGACGACAAAGGCAACCCCATTTATATTCCAGGAGCATTAAAGAGTGTAAAAGCTATCGGCTGGTATATTGAAGAATACGGAGTGGCACAAATATCCATGAATTTAACCAATATTCAGGTGACACCTCTCCATCTGGCATTTGAAGCAGTCTGCAATAAGGCTGCTGAACGGGGTATTCGGGTAACAGGATCAGAACTAGTCGGCTTAATTCCTCTCAAATCCCTGTTGGATGCGGGAGCTTATTTTCTAAAAAAACAAAAACGATCCCTTGGTGTATCTGAAAAAGAGCTTCTGAAAATTGCCGTAAAATCATTAGGTCTTGATGAGCTCGGACCTTTTAAACCTCAGGAACGGATCATAGAGTATTTATTGAACGATACCTCTACCGAAAAACTGGCCAATTTGTCGCTCAAAGATTTTTCTGATGAAACGGCTAGTGAAAGTCCGGCACCTGGAGGAGGTTCTGTCGCAGCTTATCTGGGTGTACTCGGAGCAGCCCTTGGAACGATGGTTGCTAACCTTTCCGCTCATAAACCAGGTTGGGACGAACGCTGGGAAGAATTTTCCAAATGGGCCGAAAAAGGTCAACAACTTCAGGCTGCACTGCTGAAATTGGTGGATGAAGATACCCATGCATTTAACAAAATAATGAATGCTTATAGTCTATCCAAAGCTACCGCAGAAGCCGAAAAATTCCGTGCTCAGGCCATCCAGGAAGCCAGCAGACACGCTACGGAAGTTCCATTTAAAGTAATGGAGTTAAGCTTAAATACGATGGAGATAATAAAGACAATGGCCGAAACAGGTAACCCTAATTCCGTTACGGATGCGGGAGTTGCTGCACTTTCTGCGCGGAGTGCTGTCATGGGGGCATTCCTGAATGTAAAAATTAACACGAAAAGCCTCCTGGACAGAGCATTAGCGGATGACCTTCTTAAAAGGGGAATAGCGCTGCAAAGAATAGCTCAACAAATGGAAACGGACATTTTGGCCGTCGTCAATAGTAAGATTTAAGAGGGACTCAACCTTTTTCAGCACGTTACGTAAAAGGAGAAGGGAAACCTGTATTGTATGAATAGAATATTGGCGCAATATGATTTGTTGAGGAGATTTATTTTCTCCTTTTCCATTCAATTGTTAATGGTTCATATCAAAAAGAACCTGACAATAATGGTTTTTTGGGCCATTATGTTTGGTTTTGTTACCGGAACCATTGCCCCTCGTTATGGAGTACCTTTTCTCTTTCTGAGCCCTGAATATTTTGATAAAGTAAGCTTTTTGTCCTATTTTATTTTGGGATTTGCCTGTGGTGGATTTATTATGGCCTTTAATATTTCAAGTTATATTATGAATGGCTACCGCTTTCCATTCATAGCTACCCTGTACAATCCTTTTTTAAAATATTGTGTAAACAATGCGGTCATACCCTTTTTATTTATCGCTACTTACCTCTATAATATTTTCCGGTTTCAACTCAGTGAACAGGTATTCAGTATTCCCCATATTTTATTCCTGGAAGTAGGTTTCCTGATTGGACTGATCGTATTTGTATTCCTTTCCATTACTTATTTCTTCACCATTAATAAGGACATCTATAAAATGTTTGGAGTAAGAGGACAGGAGCCTGTCAGGGAATCCGTTAAAGGTCTCAAACAAAGAATCGAATGGAAAAATTTGAACCTGGTTAAGGAACCAAGAGACTGGTATGTAGAAACGTATTGGACTTTGCCATTCGTAAATAAATTGGTACGCCCCGTTCGCCACTACAAAAAAGAAATGTTACGGAACGTATTTAAACAAAATCACCGGAATGCGTTTTACTTTGTTCTGCTTTGCACGGTGACCTTGTTTATGCTTAGCTTCTTTCAAAATGTCCCTTTCTTTATTATACCCGCGGGCGCCAGCATTTTACTGTTGTTCACGATGTTTCTGATGTTAAGCAGCGCTTTATACATCTGGATCAGGGGCTGGGCAAGCTTGTTGCTGATTGTGATTTTTTTAATAGTTAACTCGCTTTATAAACTGGACGTTTTCAGTAACCACAACAAAGCATACGGATTAAATTACGATACGGAAAAAGCCACCTTTACCAATGAAGCACTTGATCTGATGAACAGTGACAGTATCCGGGAAAAGGCAGATGTCAAATATACCATCGAAATTCTCAATCGCTGGCGGTTAAAAAACAAATGTGCCAATGGAAAAAAACCTAAACTAGTTCTGATAAACGCTCCTGGAGGAGGGCTTCGGGCTTCACTCTGGACATTCTACTCCCTTCAATACGCGGACAGTGTTTTAGGCGGAAAACTGATGAGGCATACAGAACTTATCACGGGTTCATCCGGAGGAATGGTCGGTGCCGCTTATCTCCGGGAACTCTATTGGAGACAACAATCCGGACAGATAGATGATCTTTATCTTTCCAGTTACAAAAATAATATCGGGAAAGACATTCTGAATCCGATTGCTTTCAGTCTGGCCGTAAATGATTTCTTTTTCCCGCTCCAAAAGGTAGAAAAGGGATATTACAAATACAACAAAGACAGGGCATACGCTTTTGAATGGAAACTTAATCAAAATACAGCCGGTATTTTTAACAGATCCCTCTATGAGTATAAGCAACCGGAGTCTGAAGCTATTATTCCTATGATGGTCTTTACACCTACCATAGCCAACGATGGACGTAAACTGTTCATTTCCTCTCAACCCATTGCTTATCTTTGCCAGAATTCTTTTACAAAAAACGTACAGGTCCAACCTTTATATGATGGGATAGAATTTGGTCGTTTTTTTGAAAAAGAAGGGGCTCAGAATGTCCGTTTCAGCAGTGTATTACGGATGAGTGCTTCTTTCCCATACATTTCACCGATTGTATCCCTGCCCAGTGAACCCCGTATTGAAGTATTGGATGCGGGCATGCGTGATAACTTTGGATTGGAAACATCCCTTAAATACATGTATACCTTCCGCAACTGGATTACTACCAACACCAGCGGGGTCATTATTATACAAATCCGTGATAAAAAGAAGGAAGCCCCGATTGATGAAAATCCAACCCGCGACATTCTTCAGAATTCATTGCTGCCAATAGGATTGCTCTATAGCAACCTTTTCAATATACAAGATTTTAATCAAAATCAACTCTTGCAATATGCAAGTCTGTGGTTTGATCAAAAAGTTAACATTGTTAATTTTATAATGAAACGGGATCAAAAGGATAATATATCCTTAAGCTGGCATCTCACTAATAAGGAAAAGCGGCAAATACTAGAATCAATTGACCTTCAGGAAAATCAGGAATCCATTAAAAAACTAAAAGAATTGCTGGACTGACAATTTCCTTCAATTCAATATCATTTCAATAGCTCCAACCAGATTTGTGTTCCGGATACTTAGTGCTTTCGAATAATTCAGGATATTAGCAACGACCAGCCGGGATGGTTCATAGTCGTGATCTTTATTCAACGTAAGTTGGGTATTTGTTTGGCTGCTTAATTTAACTAGATTTTTCAGAGTAGTAGTCTTGCTCATGCAGTTTTACGTGTTGGTTCATAAAGCAATAACGCAGGCACTTTTCCCTTATTGTATAAACGATACTGAATTTTTAAGCAGACATCACAAGACCATGTTCTTCAATCATTTTACGAAGATTGATTAATGCGTAACGCATGCGGCCCAGTGCAGTATTAATGCTCACATTGGTTGATTCGGCTATTTCTTTGAAACTCATATCATAATAATGGCGCATCATAAGTACCTCCCGTTGATCCTCCGGTAGCTTAGCTACAATTTTTCTTAAATCCTTGTTTATTTGACGTTTAGACATTTCCTGCTCAACTGTAGGTTCACCATTGTTAATCAGATCGAAAATGTCAAATTCCTCACCATCTTCATTCGCCCCCCCACTAATAGTCGGCATACGATTATCCTTTCGGAAATGATCAATTAACAGATTATGAGCAATTCGTTCCACCCAGGGCAGAAATTTACCTTCTTCATTGTACTGTCCTTTTCGGAGTGTATTAATTACTTTAAAGAATGTTTCCTGAAATACATCATCTGCCAGATCGCGATCGCTGGCAATAGTCATGATATATGAAAACAGACGTTTTTTGTGACGGTGTACCAGGGTTTCTAAAGCCGACTCATTACCTTTTATGTATAGAGTTACAAGCTGATGATCGTCCATTAACTGCTGAGTACGCATAGATACCTCCTTTTTTACGTTTAGTTAGCACTAAATAAAAAAGTAGCAGTATCTCTATTAATGGATCTTTTAAAGGTTAAACACAAAATTAAATAAAATATTGTAATAAGCAATATTTTATTTTTATCTTCCTTCTATGCAATTACTCGAAAAGATGTGTGGTATACAGGCTCCATCCGGAAATGAAGCATCTATGAAAGAATTTGTTCTGGAGTACATAAAAAAAAACAAATCAAAATGGGTAAACAAACCTAAAATATATGAAGGAGAGGATTTTCAGGACTGTATTGTGCTGGTATTTGGCAAACCACGCACGGCTATCTTTGCCCACCTGGATTCTATCGGTTTTACGGTACGATATGGCAAGGAATTGATCAAGATTGGCGGTCCGCGAACGGAAAACGGATACAAATTGGTAGGACAAGACAGCAAAGGAAAAATTGAATGCACACTTCAGATAACAAAGGACAATAAACTTTCCTATGAATATAACAGAAGTATTGAACGGGGGACCATGTTGACCTTCAAATCTGATTTCAGGGAAACCAAAGACTACGTTCAATGTTGTTATATGGACAACCGTTTAGGTGTCTGGAATGCATTAAAAGTAGCCGAAACATTAAAAAATGGGATTATCGCATTTTCTTGTTGGGAAGAACAAGGCGGTGGCAGTGTTGAATATCTTGCCCGCTTCATGTATGAAAAATATCAGGTACGACAAGCCCTGGTCAGCGATATAACATGGGTAACAGAAGGCGTGAAACCCGGAAAAGGAGTAGCCATATCCTTGCGGGATTCGGGTTTGCCTCGTAGAAGCTATGTGAACAAAATTATAGCGATCGCAGACAAATACAAATTGAGCTATCAACTGGAGGTAGAAGGCAGTGGCGGTAGTGATGGGAATTCGCTTCAGCGTTCCCCCTATCCCATTGATTGGTGCTTTATAGGTGCAGCGGAAGATCAGGTACATTCTCCCGATGAAAAAGTCCATAAAAAAGACATCGAAAGTATGCGAAAACTTTATCAGGTATTGATGAAGAATCTGTAAGAATGTTTTAGTTTACGGACTAACTCATTCACATCTTCATCCTTTAATTGAAGTCCCAGACCTATTTCTTGTCCCTGGAAGTCAAAACTTATCCGTTCTCCTCCGACAAACCAATAAGCATTTTCATAAAATCCAGATATACTCCTGTTGTCAGGTATAATCCGCTTCCAGTTCCCAGTCTGTTCCATCCGATATTCCTTATAACTTTCCAGGCCACTTACCTCACGTTTGATTTTTAGAATACCTGGGCTCATTAAAATCTTTTCCTTACCTCTCCATCTCCAAAGACAAGCTTTAAGTACCGATACTTCAAAATACACCCAAAAGCCTATAAACACCATCCAGAAGATCCTCCGGTCGTGTTCAACAGCTCCGATAAACTCCCTGAACGCAAGTACTCCGCAAAAAGTAAACAGTAACATCCAGGAGATGATCAGAATATTTTTGAATGGATGACGATAAGATAAAATAACAATACTGAGTTCTTTTTCTTTTTCAAGAATACTTATCCGGTCTCCGATCAGCTGCATAGTATTACTCGTTTACTTTATGATGCAAAGATTGTTCAGCACTTTGTTTGATAATATGGTGTGATTCTTCATTCCCAAGGTATTTGTCAACTATAAAATGAATGATATAAATCAATGGCGTTAAAAGTACAGCGATGATAAGTTTGATGGTATAATCTGTCAACGCTGTATTCATAAAAATAGCTGTCGTCATTTTCCCCGGAAGCCAGAAAGCGATACCCAGTACCACAAACGTATCAACCAGCTGAGAAACTACGGTAGATCCGGTCGAACGGAGCCACATCATTTTGCCACCGGTTTTGTCACGTAATAACCAAAATATAAAAACGTCAACAGACTGGGAAGTTAAGAATGCCACAATACTTCCCACAATGATCCACATACCTTGTCCGAATACTGCATTAAATTGAGTATCTGTTACAGAAGCCGAAATAGGTGCAGCCCTCACCTGCATAGCAAAAAACAAGATTAAAAATGCATATGCAATAAGCCCGGCGGTGATAAAGGAAAGTTTACGTACACCTTTGGTCCCATAATATTCATTGATAATATCGGTTGTTATAAAAACAACCGGCCAGGGAATGATACCGATGCTCATGATAAAGGGTCCTTTACCAAAAAAGGGCCCTAGCTGAATAAGCTTGGCTCCGATTAATTCCGCTACAACAGCGTTTGTAATGAAGATTCCGGCAAGTACAATAAAAACAAGATCTTTACGGGAGTTGAAAAGCATAACCGAACTATATGGATTCTAGAAATTCCTTTATTGTTTTATAAATATAATTCAAATCATCGGCCGAAATACAGTAAGGAGGAAGCACGTAAATAATATTACCAAGAGGTCGCATTAAAATCCCTTTGTTTATAAAGAAATGGTAAGATTTGTTCCTCATCTCATTAAAGTAAGATGTATCCTTGCCGGTAATTAATTCAATTGCGAGAATCGTACCTCTGCTTCTGGCTTGTTTTACAGTTGAATAGTTGACTATTTCGGACACAAAATTCTTATGCATTTCACTGATAAGTGCAATGTCGATAAATGTATTTTTAGTGTCAAATAGTTCCAGACTGGCTATTCCTGCAGAACAGGCAATAGGGTTAGCGGTATAGGAATGACCATGAAAAAAGGAATTAGACGCAGCACCATCAAAGGTGTCAAAAATTTGCTGGGTACAGGAAGTAACTCCCATAGCCATAGTGCCTCCCGTCAAGCCCTTTGACAAACAAAACAAATCGGGTTGAATGCTCAGATGATCACAGGCAAAGAACTTTCCCGTACGTCCAAAACCAGTCATTACTTCGTCTGCTATGGTCAGAACACAATTCTCCTTACAAATAAGCAGTAGTTCATTTAACACTTCCGGTTCGTACATCACCATTCCAGCCGTTCCCTGAACGAGCGGTTCGAAAATAAAGCAGGCCACTTGGTCGTGTGTATTAGAAAGTAGCGATTTTAGCTCCAGGACTACTTGCATTTCCTTTCCGGGTGTCGGAACATCTACATAGACGACGTCAAAGAGCAGATCCTGGAAAGGTTTCGTAAAGATGCCACGTCCGCTGACAGACATCGCTCCAAAGGTGTCCCCGTGATAGGCGTTTTTAAAAGCAATCACCTTCGTTCGAACCTGCCCTCTGTTGTGCCAATACTGAAAAGCCATTTTTAAGGCTACTTCAACAGCTGTTGAGCCATTGTCTGAATAAAATATTTTTTTTTGATTAAGCGGAAGTCTTTTTATTAATTTTTCTGCGAGAAGCACGGCAGATTCATGGGTAAACCCCGAAAAAATAACATGATCTAATTTCCGGATTTGTTCGGACACCTTTTGCGCAATATGAGGATGTGAATGTCCGTGAATACTGGTCCACCAGGAAGAAACAGCATCAATGTATTTTTGCCCGTTTTCATCAAAAAGATAGGATCCCTTTGCTGAGACAACAGGGATAGGTGTTCCATATAACTCATTATCCGAATACGGATGCCAGACCAACATTTTATCGCGTTCAATCAGTGTCATCAGATAGTTTTAAATTGAGAAGCATAATGTACAATGGTATCTTTGTTAAATACCTGTTCTTGTGCGATATGCCCTAGTTTTCTTAAACCTGTTTGTTTGAAGATAATATCCGCAGATGCTTCATTCGGCGAACCACTCAATAGCAGTCCTAAAACGGGAATGTTGCGTCTTTTTAACTCCTGACAAGTCAATAAAGTATGATTAATGCTTCCCAGATAAAAATTGACAACCACAATCACTTCGGCCTTCAATTGAACAATTAAATCAGCTATCAGGTTCTCCTCATTAAGAGGGACGAGTAGCCCGCCTGCACCTTCAATAATCATTGTTGAATTATCTGTGAGGGGTAAAATTATGTTTGAGAGCTTAATCTCAAGCCCGGCCTTCTTTGAGGCAGTATGAGGAGAAGCTGCCTCCGCAAAACAATAGGCCTCCGGATGAACAATAGAAACCCTATTCGTAATAAGGCTTCTCACCATTTGTGAATCCGTAACCGGTTCTAAACCACATTGAACAGGTTTCCAGTAATCAGCCCTAAGTGCTTCTGCCAAAACAGCAGAAGCGATCGTTTTGCCTACATTCGTCCCGATACCTGTTACAAAAATCTTTCTCATACTACTTGTGATTTTTCTTATCAGCTAGTGTTTCTATCGCACTTACCAAGCCTTTCATTTCTTCCTGCGTATTAAAACTATGCAAACAAATCCTTAATCGCTCGGATCCGGTTGTCACCGTTGGACTTAAAATTGGCCTGAGCCCGTATCCCATTTCCTGTAACTCCGTTGCAAGTTTTTTTACCCGTTCGTTACCTGGAATGATCACATTTTGGATTGGACCCGACCGATCAGAAAAATGGACTTCTCTCACATTCTTCACGCTTTCTCTGAAAAAACGAATTCGTTCCTTTAGTTCATTCATTTTTTCAATATGGCTTTCCAAAAAAGTATAGGCACACTTAATACTCGATAAACTGTGGCAAGGCAAAGCCGTTGAATAGATAAAAGGACGGGAAAAATTGATCAGGTGACTTTTCAAGGATTCACTCCCCAATACAATCGCTCCGTGGCAACCCAATGCTTTTCCAAAAGTGTGCATGCGGGCAAAAATGTTTTTTTCCAGGCCCAGTTCTACCACCCTTCCCTCTCCCCTTTCCGAAAACACTCCAGTAGCATGAGCTTCGTCCACAATAAGATTGGCATGGTAACGCTGACAAAGTTCAGCAAGCGTCTGGAGCGGTGAAAAATCTCCATCCATAGAATAAACGGATTCAACAGCCACGTATTTTATATCCTTCGTTTTTTTCAAAAGTTCTTCCAGGTGCTCCAGATCGTTATGTCTGAATTTGAACGTATGTGCATAACTAAGGCGAATTCCGTCTATCACAGATGCATGACTTAATTCATCATAGAGAATGGTATCGCTACGTTGGGCAATGCAGGAAAATAAACCAACATTCGCATCATAACCCGAATTAAACAATAAACCACTTTCTGCTTTATGGAATTTCGCAATAAACAATTCCAATTCTTCTGCAAGAGAAGAGTTTCCGCTTAGCAGGCGGGACCCCGTAGATCCATTTATGCGAAATTTATCGGATACTTCCTGAGACGCAATACAAGTGCGTAATTCCTCCGATCGTGCAAAACCCAGGTAATCGTTGGAAGTAAAATCAATTAAATGAGCAGGAGTAATACGCAGGGTACGCAAATTACCTTCTGACAATCGTTTCTCTAAAGAAAAATTCACAAAATATAATTTTAAGAATTATTTATTATTCATGATCAGCTGCACGAAACCAGATCCATTATAGGTTTTTCCATTATCGGACTGTATATGATAAGTATAATAATAGGTTCCATCAGATTCCATTTCTCCGCTTTTTGTTCTTCCGTCCCATTTAGTATTTATATTTCCGGCTTCAAATATCAATAAGCCCCAGCGGTCATAAATACGATAGGTTAAACTTGCCATTCCGGTAGTTGTAAAATAAAATTCGTCATTTTTTCCATCTCCGTTGGGAGAAAATACATTCGGAATAAAAATGGAGTCTTTTACCTCAGGAATAACAATAAAGCAGGAAGAAGTGTCTTCCGGACAATTCGCGGCGTTTTTGACCGCTAACAGAACACAGTATTTTCCGGGCTTAGCGAATAAGTGAGAAGGGTTTTGCAGTGCAGAGCTATCATTTGGTCCGGAAAGTGTATCGGCAAAATTCCACAACCAGTTTGTTGCGTCCTTGGATTTATCGGTAAACTGAACGCTTGTATTGGGGTATATATTTCCCGGAGGCGGCTCACTTGAAAAACCGGCCGTAACCGGTGAAACCTTTATCGTTACTGCTGCCGTCTGAGAAAGGCAATTTGCAAGCGAAGTTCCCGTTACCGTATAAGTGGTAGTGAAAACAGGCTTGGCAATTACAGACGAATTGCTGACAGAATTAAGGCTTGTACCAGGAGTCCAGGTGTAACTATTTGTTCCGCTTGCACGAAGTATGACGGAAGCTCCCGAACAAACAGTCGTATCTCCGCTTACAAGAAGACTATCTGAACATACAATGCTGAACTTTGCCATAAAAATATTCTCAGTTCCTTCAATCGATTGATCGAAGTAAGCATTACCTCCGGGAGTAATGGTGGGATAAGCACTCCCAAGGGAAGCGTCTCCTGAAACAAATACACTGGTGCCATCACTTGAAATGCAACTGCCGTCATTCTCTGTATCATTTCCATAATAGGTACCCCATTCCAGTGCTCCTGATGTACTGAACTGCAAAATAAAAACATCCTGACCCCCACTTCCCAGTGTGCCCAGGAAATAGCCACACACTGGTTTCTGTGTGGGAAAATCAGCTGAGTTCGTTACCCCGCAAACCCATACATTCATTCCATCACTAGTGATGGAATACCCTTCATCACCGGCCAAACCACTTCCCCCATAATAGCTAGACCATACCAGGGTATTACTGGTACAATCAAACTGCGAAATAAAGGCATTGCCTCCACTTCCTCCCAGAGCAGCTTGTTTGTAGGATCCGGCAGGGAATAAAGTGGGGAAATCCGTAGAATAAGTATAACCCGTCACCCAGACATTCTTCTTATCGCTGCTAATGGAATAGGCAAGATCTCCAAAAGAACCACTTCCACTACCTCCATAATAAGTGGCCCATAGCAATCCACCGGTGCCAGCATCAATCTTCAACAGAAAGGCATTTCCTTCACTACCCTTCAACGTTGCCTGACGGTATGATCCCGTAGGAAACAAGGTAGGAAAGTCTGTGGATAGAGTTACTCCCGTCACCCATGCGTTCGTCCCATCACTACTAATGGAGCTTCCAGCATCTCCCCCACTTCCTCCATAATAGCTAGCCCATATTCTTGTACTATTAACGCAATTAAACTGTAAGATGAATGCATTTTGCGCTCCTGCTCCTCCAAGCGCCGGCTGTTGATAGCTTCCGGCAGGAAACATTTTTGGAAAGTCCGTTGAAGATGTATAACCCGTTATCCATACGTTCTTTTTGTCGCTGCAGATAGAGCTTCCTCCGTCATATCCGCTTCCCCCATAATAGGTGGCCCATATTCGGGCACTGTTAGCGCAACTAAATTGTAAAATAAAAACATTCTGCGCCGTATCTGATCCCAAAGCAGCCTGATTATAGGCACCAGCAAGAGCAAGAGTTGGGAAGTCCTTCGATCCGGTTTCTCCGGTCACCCATACATTTGTCCCATCACTGTTGATAGAAGTAACCTGGTCCATTCCGCTTCCTCCATAATAAGCAGCCCAAATAAGTTGGCCACAGGTGCTGAACTGAAGAATTGTAAAATCTCCAGTCTTTTGAAAATAGGCGCCTCCCAAAGTATCTGGAAAGCCAACTGCCTGCGCCACTCCCGCTACCCATACATTTGTGCCATCCGAATTTATGGAAGTGATCTCATCACTGCTGGTTCCTCCGTAATAGGTTGCCCAGATCAATGGAGGATCAATTACCAACGTATCTTCAGAATTATATTGTCCCAACTTAAATCCTACCTCACTTCCCCGAACCAGGTAGTTGGTATTTATTTTTTGCTTTTTATCACGACCATAACTTATAGGCGTTCCTTCAACGATATCACCCATTGGTGCATGTATTTTCATCGAACCGTCCTTCTGTAAAACTGGCTTATCCATCCCATTATACCGGAGTTTTATCAGGGACGCATCGGCTCCGGGATGGACAATAAAGTCATATTTAAGTCCACCCGATATCCCCAGGTCATCATCCATGTATAGCACCCAATCTATACCAGGATAGATATTCCCAATGGTAATTTTTTGATAATAGTGTACATCTTTTATTCCGGCGGGACAGGAAGGAAGATAATAATCAGTACGATCTTCACTTTCATATTCTTTGATGATATTCTCCTTATTTATATCAGCCCCAACTAATTCCATATCAGCCCGACAATACTGAACATTAGCGAACTCATTCGCATGAGTGCGTTGGCCAGGCCGTTTGTTTGCAATACCCAGTTGGGGTACTATTTGCTTCTCCATTTTGAAAAAAACATAACTCAGACCCCGGGTGGTAACATATAAATCCAAACCAGGACTGTTGACTTTGAACAGCAGGTTCATATCTGCAACACACTTACCCGCTCGATTCTCTACCGGAGAATAGACGCCCTGCAAATCTCCCATCTGACCTTTATTCTCCAAAAAACGAAGTTTATTGCTGGTTCTCATCCAATCATGAATCTTCGATTCCAGTATCGTATCCGTATTGCCCATAGCCCCTACAACAAATACAAACAAGCCAACAGTCAATAGCGAGTGTGGAAGAAGGAAGAAATTATTTTTTTTATTCATTTTATTATCTCAACAAGGTTACGTTCCCTTTCCTGCTTATATGCTGACCATTTGATAAATTGGCTGTCAGATAAAAGGAGAATACCCCAGTTCCCAGGCTCTTTCCTCTAAAAGTTCCATCCCAGCCCTGGCCAGGATTTATAGTCTCAAATACCAGTTCTCCCCAGCGATCATACAAGGTGATTTCTATTTGTGTAATGCAATCCGGAGCTCGGATATAGAATACATCATTCTGTCCATCACCATTTGGTGAAAACGCCGTAGGAACAAATAGTTCTGAAGCATTGCAATCAATAACAGTTATTAGTACACTATCTTTAGCCGTACAACTACTGCCGTCCGTTACCGTAACTACATAATTAGTTGTTTGAGATGGGCTGGCCACGGGATTATAGATGTTATTATAATTCAATGATACCGATGGACTCCACAGATAGCTCGTTCCGCCGCTTGCAGATAATTGAATACGTTGTCCTTGTATGATCGTTTCATCTATGCCGGCATTAGCAATTGGGTTCGGTAATTGGAGAATGCTTGTTGCCGTTGTGGCAGTACAACCATTAACATCTGTAATTGTTACCGTATAGCTCCCGCTTGCAAGGCCGCTTTGATTCTGGCTTATGGAAGCATTGCTCCAGCTATAGGTTAATCCTGTTCCGGTTGTAATTAACGTAATAGCCCCGTCTGATTTGCCCAGGCAGGTGTTGATGGCCTCCCCTGTTAAAGTTGGGCCGGGAGCACCTTGAACGGAGACCGTTGAGGAAGCTGTACAATTGTTCGTCAGGTCAGTAGCGGTAACCGTATAAATACCTGCTTCATTTACAATAGCAGGATCGGCTACATTGACTAATGTACCTCCATTCCAGACCATGCTATTGCCTGCGCTTATTCCTCTCAGGGTCGAACTGGTTATCGTACAATTCAGATCGCTACTGCTTGTGGCTGTTACGATAGGTGCTGTTGTATTGCTCATGACTGTTATGGTTTGCATCGTACTACATCCATTTGCATCCGTCACAATCACGGTATAAGTGCCGGGGTTGAGCCCTGTTGCAGTTTGTCCAGTCCCTCCTGCCGGTGCCCAGTTATAAGTATAGGTCACAGTGCCTCCCATGGCCGTTACTTCCGCCGTCCCATTTGGTGGTCCACACCCCGCCGCAGTCTGGGCAGTCGTTGCTGTTAGAGAGGCGATAGGCTGCGTAATATTCACCGAACTTGTTGCGCTGCATCCCAGTGAATCTGTTACATTTATTATATAAGGTCCTGCTGGCAAACCTGTGATGCCCGTTACTCCTGTTACCGTGTTACTCCAACTGTACGTTAATGTCCCGGTTCCTCCTGATGCAAGCACTATTGCCTCGCCATTACTGCCTCCATAACAGGATACTTCAGCTTTTTCAATAGCCTTAGCGCTTATTGTTTTCGAAACAGTTACTGTTACAGTGGTACTCGTTGGGGCGCTCGCCACACCACAGTTTGCATCCGATATTCCAGTTACCGTATACGTGATCGTTCCGCTAGGAGTAGCGGTTACAGATGAACCGGTAGGCGAACTTAAGCCAGTTGTGGGGCTCCAGGTATAACCAGAGCCGCCACTCACTTTAAGCATAGCTGAACCACCCGGGCAAATAGTTGTGTCATTATTCACAATCAGAGCTGAACAAAAAATAGTAAATTTCGCCATATAGACATTTTCAGTTGCTCCAACTGCACTTCTATAATAAGCCGAACCTCCCGGAGGATTAAGCGTTTTATAGGTACTTCCTAACTCTGCATCTGCCGCCACGAAAAGATTGGTACCATCGCTGGAAATATAACTTCCATCATTTTCAAAATCATTCCCGTAATAGGTAGCCCATTTACGAACACCGGAAGTATTGAATTGCAAAATAAAAGTTTCTGCACTTCCTCCCGCGAGCGTTGGCTGGTAAAAGCCGCAGGCAGACTGCATGGTTGGAAAATCAGATGAACCTACCTGTCCGGATACCCATACATTTCTTCCATCGCTTTGGATGGAATAGGGAACATCAAAAGGATTTACAGAACTTCCACCGTAATAAGTGGACCATACCAAGCTACTATTCGCACAGCTAAACTGCGCAATAAATCCATTCATAGCAAACTTTGCCCCCAATGTAGGTTGCTTGTAAGCCCCTCCTCCAGGGTCCTGTAGGGGAAAATTCGAAGAGGTGGTCGTTCCCGTTACCCATACATTTTTTCCATCGCTACTGATAGAATTACCAACATCCCCGTAAATACCTCCGCTTCCTCCAAAATAACTGGCCCATACCAGAGCGCTGTTGCTGCAGCTAAATTGTAAAACAAAAGCATTTTTTGCCGCCGGGCCGCCCAGGTTAGCTTGAACGTATGAGCCGGGCGGAAACAAGGTAGGAAAATCAGTTGAGGCTGAAGAACCCGTCACCCACACATTTGTCCCATCACTGGAAATCGAATTGCCAATATCACCATTATCAGAATTGATGTCGCTACCACCGTAATAGCTGGACCACATTAGTTCGCCTGTGGCACATTTAAACTGCGAAATAAAAATGTTGCCGATTCCACTTTTACGTGTAGCCTGTGTATAGGCTCCGGGGGGAAACTGGGTTGGAAAATTTGTCGATTTTGTTTGCCCCGTTATCCATACATTCGTACCATCACTATTGATGGATTGTCCAATTTCATAACCGCTTCCACCTAAAAAGGAGGCCCATACAAGGGCATTGCTAATGCAACTAAATTGTAAAACAAAGGCATCACCATTACTTTCCGTAGCAACTTGGTTATAGGCTCCTCCTCGATTCTGGAGAGGAAAGTCTGTTGAATAGGTTTGTCCCGTCACCCATACATTTATTTTATCACTGTTAATGGAATAGCCATAATCAGTACCACTTCCTCCGTAATAGCTAGCCCAGATACGTGCGCCACAGGTATTGAACTGAAGTATTATCAAATCAGATAAACCAGTACCGACACTATAACTCCCTTGAAAATAGGCAATTCCAGGATTAGGATTAAGTAATGGAAATCCGGTTCCTTTTGATGTGCCGGTTACCCATACATTTATTCCGTCGGCATTCACAGAAAAAACATCCTCCAGGTCGCTTCCACCGGAATAAGTTGCCCATACAAGTGTAGGATCAATTATTAAGGTATCACCTTTAGTATACTTATCCAATATGAATCCTATCCCATCATCTTCTATTCTATAATGGGTATTTATTTTGTGTTCTTTATCCCGCACATAGCTTACTGGTATACCTTCTATTATGTCGCCCATAGGAGTAGCTATTTTCAGGGAACCATCCTTTTGCAAAATTGGCTTATCCGTCCATTTATACCGGAGCCTTATCAGGCCCGGATCTGCTCCCGGATGAACAACAAAATCATACTCCAGGCCTTCTTCATTTCTCTTTTGGCTTTCCAACTTTCCAACTTTTAAACTGTAAAGCACCCAGTCGATACCAGGATAAATATTCTTAATCGTGACTTTTTCATAACTATGTACATTCCGTATTCCCTGAGGGCAATGAGCCAGGTAATAGTCTGTCCGATCTTCGCTTTCGTATTCCTTAATAATATTTTCTTTCCTGATATCCGCTCCAACCAGTTCCATATCCGTGCGACAATACTGAACTGTCATACTTTCATTTTCACCACGCCCCCCCCTTCCCTGCAATTTAGTTGAACTGCTCAATTGTGGTATTATCTGCTTTTCTATTTTGGTAAAAACATAACTCAGACCATTTGTTGTAACATACAGATCTGTTCCAGCTCCATTTGCTTTGAACAACAAATCATTTACAACATTACTTTGTAAATCTGTCATCTGACCTCTATTCTCCAAAAAACGAAGGGACTTCGATTTTTGCACCCAACCGTGAACTTTTGACTCCAATGCAGGATCATTGCTTGCTGCAGCAGGCAACAAAGCGAGAACGAAGAATGCGAGATAAACGAAGCAGTATATTTTGACAGTAGGTTTCACTATTTACCTCCTCGAAACATCAAAGCGAAGGCCGGCAATAA
>JABDFG010000041.1 GCA_013286655.1 Bacteroidota bacterium | reverse complement strand
CTGGGTAGTGACATTTGTTGGTTTGTCGTATACAGAAGGATAGGCATATCCATTGAATGAATTCAAGAGATTACCGTAATTATCTGTCAGGTGGCCGCTAACAGTTACTTTGCTGAGCGCTTTAAGTGTGTCCCCTGTAACACTCGTAAATGTTTTTCCGGTACTCAGCTTAATACCATTGATGCTGTCTGTATTAATGTTGTATTTAGGGTAGGCCAGGCGGACTGCGGGATCCCCAAGGAAGGTGAAGTTCCGATACGGAGTGCCGGCCCCACAATCTATTTTTGTTTTCTGGAAGATGTCTCCCAGGCGCATCATTTGTCCGGTTGGCAAAGTGTCGAAGATGTCGTAATAAAAAGTGGTATTGAGCGTAGTGTTCGTATTGGAGAATGCCAGGCGGACAGTGGTAAACAGGCCGATGCCTCCTCCAGTTGGATTCAGCAGAACGAGTTCACCGGCTGAGGTAAGCGCTGGGTTATCAAATGCACTGAATTCGCAGGTAGCGGTTACAAAAAGAGGTAAATTATAAAGGTTGGTCCAGGCCTCAATATCATTGTCACCCAGAACACGGGCATGAGACCAGCCCAATTGGCCTCCATGACCTGTGTAATTAACTACCAGAGCACCCTGATTGACTTGTGTATTGATCGCGGCCTCGGCATCCGGGTAGGTGTCTCCGCCGGGTGTTATTACATCCTGGTAAGAATCAAGGTAAATTTTATTAAGATTAATATTGGGATAAATGTCATCCACGAAGGTTGCTTCCTGGTCAGACTCACTTTCATGAATCTGCTCATCGGTTCCTCCTCCGTCCCCTGAATAAATATCAGCGACAAAGCAAATCTGGCTGCGCCAGGGGCCATAAGGAGAACTGAGAGTTGTATTGGTGCAACTTGTGGGGGAAGCGTAAGCTGGTAAAGGAGCTTTGCTGGAATATTTAATAATTTTATTGACCACTCCCTGGGCTTGCTGAACATTGTCGCAGGGAATTCTTCCGATCCCGATGTCTACCAGGTCATTCAGACCGTAGTCTCCTTCTGAATCATCCAACAGCCCGTAATAATCGTCTGTAACATAGGATTGTTCAGGGTTGTGAGAGTCTTCGGATTCGTAGGTGGGAATAAAATTGCTGTTGCCGGGAAGGCGGTATAAATTATCATAGGATCCGTCACCAAAAAGCAATAAGTATTTGGGCATGTTGGTATAATTTGTTGAACGATCATAAAACATCTTCATAAAATCTTTTATAGCTGTTATATCTTGCGCCCCGGAGGAGAATTCATTATAGATCTGCTGAGGAGTAACTACCTCTACATTTAGTCCGTCATTTGTACGGTGAAAATTGGCTAGGGTATTGGCTTGGTTTAAAAACAAAGGATGTGATACAATAATCATATCTGCTTGCGCCAGGTTATGCAGATTCTGGTTGGGTACGTGCCCTGCAGAAATGGGGGTATAATAGGTGTTTCCGTTAAAAGCAACAAACAGGCGAAGTGAATCGGAAGTGACTGAGAATTGAAGCGTAGCGCCGGTATAAGTTGTTCTTTGGAGTTTTACATTGGTTGGATCGGTCACCTCCCAGATAGTGTCCTTTCTGTTTGCTCCCAGGTTGAACTGTGCGATATTTCCTGCACCCACTGATCTGGAATCTCTGAATAAAAGCTGATCTCCATTCATGGTTAATTGCCTTCTTGCATTCACTTCTATATAATTCAGCCATCCGGTGGCGCCCGGTGTTTGCAGAGCTGTAGTTACTGTAAGGGTAGCGCTGGGATTGGAGACGCTGAAGCAGGTGTTAGTTGGGGCGGCGTAGTCTGCGTCGTAAGAACCGGTGGATACATAGGAATCACCTAGAATATGAGAGGTTGAACCTACATTTATCCGGTAGAAACTTGAGTCGGCATAACGGCCTATCAGATCAACTTTAACAGACGCGGGAGAGCCCGTATCAATATTCGGAAAGATATAGGAATAGCTATAACTGGTAATAATGTCAAAGTTTGCTCCGTACCAGTGGCGTCCGGATTGTATGAGATTTACTGCGTCGTCTTCCGTATAGGCATAATCGTCAAAGGTGGTAACAGTTTTGGTTGGATTGAGAGTAGAGGAGGCTTGCGCTGAGATTCGTTTTCCCGGGCCAAGATCGGTAGTAATGAAATAGTAGGTGGTGTCGGAGAATAAATTTTTAGTATGCTGAAAAAGTGGGCAGGCTGCTGGCACATAAGTCCAGCGTGTCTGGGCTTGTCCGAAAAGTAAAACATAATCTTCCGTATTCAATGTGTCATTGTGATTCAGGTCTGCCACATAAATTGCATTTTCTGCCAGGTCATCTGTTTTATAGGTTGAATTTGCATAGGGGAGTTGTCCTCCTCCATTGCCATAGATCCGGATGTTTCGGGAGTCAAGTGCGTTTACATTCAAGCCTAAATTTTTCAGGAAAGTATAGCTGAGTTTGTAAACTCCATCCTTGGTTAGCCCGATTCTGTACCAGGTTCCGGAAGCTAAGACAGAGTTTGCTGAGTAGGTGTGACCTTTGATGGAAGCAATTTTTCCCGTTCCGCTTGCGTTGGAATTAACTTTTAGCTGGAAGGAAGCCAGACGTTCATATTTGCCGGTTGTAGCATTTTGCCGGATGGGGACGAATCGAATCAGTGCGTAGGGTGCTTTCCGGTCGTAGCCAATGCCGCTTGTGATTTGAATGTCCTTGTTTTTCATTTTTACAAGTTGTGCTTCTGCTGGGGTCAATTCTATAAATACGGCATTAATTATTTCGGCACTCACTTGTTTTGACCCTGTGGCCAGTTTGATGCGTTCAAAATATTCAGGTAAATGATTGGCATTAATAGAAGCGCCTTTAAAGGAAAGAAAGGAAGTGCTTTCATGATCAGAGAAATGATCTATTTTAATACCTTCCCAATTAATTTTACGTTCCGGATCTGGGGTATTTGCAGGGTAAAGATTCAATAGAGAAAAAAATAGGAACAGGCTGAATAAGATTTTTATTTTTACATTCATGATGTGAATAACTGATTTTTATTTTAGTTATTGTACGGGCAAGTAAAAAGCACTACTTTTGAAAAAAAATAAATATGAAAAATTCGGGTTCAAGGTTACTTAGTACGGCTATCGCGATTGCAAGTTTTGTATCGGTTTCACTGGCACAATTTGAAGGGAGTATTGAGTTTAAGAAGATGACGACCACGGATACAACAAAATACATTTATTACATAAAGGAAAATAAGGTCCGGATTGATGAAATTGGTTCCAAATCGAAGCAGATTACAGGAACATTCCTTGTGGATCTGGACGCTTCAACCATGCAGGCTCTTAACACAGATAGAAAGTTATACATGGATAAAAGACCTGGTACTCCGGAAACCCTTATAGGTACTCCGGAAATTACTAAAACGAAAGAAACAAAAACTTTATTAGGTACTAATTGCAAGGAGTTTGTAGTAGCAAATAAAGCTGAAAATACGACTATAAAGTATTATGTAGGAGGGTCTAAATTCGATTTTTTTAGAAAATTCCTGAAATTTATGAATAGGAAAGACAAGTCGTCCGAATACTTCCTTTTGTTAAAAGATGCGGGAGATGGATTTCCGTATTTGTCCATTCAAACTGATAATACCGGTAAAGAAACGGGTCGTTTAGAAGTGGTGAAAATGGAGAAAAAGGTAATTGATCCGGTAATGTTTGAAATTCCTAAAGAGTATAAAAAATTTGAGATGAACTAAAGGGATCTTATGCCGGATTTGTTTCGACATAGTTCAACGAAATAGAATTTTCGGATACAGAAAGCCTCGCCTGCCGCCCAAAAGCCAAGGCGAGGTTTTTGTTTAGATGCCCTGAGGGGAACCGAAAGCAAACGGGGTAACTATAAGTGGAGACAGCATCCAGGATTATCTCTTCGCTTGTTTTGCCAAAAGGGGTTGTACTGTCTTTCATATCGGTCAGGCCTCCTACAATCAGTCCTTCCAGATTTTTTAATTTTCCGGAGCGTTTCATACTGACCATCATCCGGTCGAGGTGATAGAATTGTTCGGCCAGATCTTCCAGAAATAAGATCTTTCCTTCCGTATCAATGTCTGAACTACTTGCATTCAAAGCATACAGCAGAGATAAATTACCTCCGACAAGAAGTCCCTGGGCTTCTCCGGGTTTGTTCAGAGGGCATGGTTCAATAGCATAGTTGAATTCTCCATAGAACAAAGCTTTCCGCAGGCTTTCGAGCGCTTCTTCGTTTTGTGTAAAATGAATGGGCATAACTGCATGTAAGGTTTGAATGCCAAAATTTTTGTGAATGTGGGAATGCAGAACCGTAATGTCACTGTATCCAATAATCCATTTGGGTTTTTTGCAAAATTCGTTGAAATCGAGCTGATCGATTATGCGCATACTGCCATAACCTCCCCTTGCGCATAAAATGGCGTTAATAGTGGGATTATTCAACATGCTTTGCAGATCTGCTTTCCGTTCTTCATCTGTTCCTGAAAACTGATGGTATTCTTTCATCAGGTTCGCCCCCATTTCAATTTCTAATCCCCAGGCATGAAGCCTATCCAGTGCCGGTCTTAAGTCCTCTCTGCTTATTTTACCTGCCGGGGCCACTATGCCAATTTTATCGCCTTTTTGGAGATGGGGGGGAGCTATCATATTGTATCTTTGCTGCAATTTACAAAAATTGAAGTATAAAAGACATACCATTACCGCAGCATTGCCTTATGCGAATGGACCTGTACATATCGGTCATTTGGCCGGGTGTTATTTGCCGGCTGACATTTATGTGCGTTACCTCCGTTCAAAGGGAGAAGAGGTCTTGTTCATTTGCGGATCAGATGAACATGGTGTGCCTATTACCATCAAGGCTAAGAAGGAAGGTATTACGCCTCAGCAGGTAGTGGATAAGTACCACAAGCTGATGGGGGATGCTTTTCATGATTTTGGGGTTTCCTTCGACATTTACTCGCGCACTTCCAGTAAGGTTCATCAGGAAACGGCGAGCGGGTTTTTTAAAACATTGTACGATAAAAAGGTATTTACGGAAGAGGTAACCGAACAGTACTTTGATGAAAAGGCCAAACAGTTTTTGGCGGATCGCTATATTATAGGAACGTGTCCTAAGTGCGGGAATGAAAATGCGTACGGAGATCAGTGCGAAAAGTGCGGATCAACGTTGAGTCCTACGGAATTAATTAATCCCCGGTCGACTTTGTCCGGAGAAAAACCTGTTCTGAAAAAAACCCGGAATTGGTTTTTACCACTGGATAAAATGCAGGCGGGTATTGAGAACTACATTGAACTTCACAAGGACTGGAAGACGAATGTATATGGACAATGCAAAAGCTGGCTGAACCAGGGATTGCAACCCCGCGCTATGACGCGGGATCTGGATTGGGGAGTAAAGGTTCCGGTCGAAGGTGCGGAGGGAAAAGTATTGTATGTCTGGTTTGATGCTCCTATCGGATATATTTCGGCTACTAAAGAATTGTTTGAAAGTCTGGAGTTGGAAAGTTTAAAGTTTAAAAGTTTGGAGTTTAGTAATACAAAAGGTGCTAAAAACTGGGAGCTATATTGGAAAGATAAGGAAACACGCTTGGTCCATTTCATTGGTAAAGACAATATTGTGTTCCATTGTATTATTTTTCCGGCCATGTTAATGGCGCACGGAGATTATATTTTGCCGGATAATGTTCCGGCTAATGAATTTCTAAATCTGGAAGGGGCTAAAATTTCTACTTCCCGTAATTGGGCGGTATGGTTGCATGAGTATTTAATTGATTTCAGGGACAAGCAAGATGTTTTGCGGTATACCTTGTGTGCGAATGCGCCGGAGACAAAAGACAACGATTTTACCTGGAAAGATTTTCAGGCAAAAAACAACAATGAATTGGTCGCGATACTCGGCAATTTTGTCAACCGCACCTTAGTATTGACGGATAAATATTATGCCGGAGTAGTTCCTGCTGCGGATCAGTTAAAGGAGCAAGATATCCTTCTTCTGAAAGAAATTGCAAAATATCCTGAAAAAATTGGCAATTCACTTGACCAGTTTCGTTTCCGGGAAGCATTGGCGGAGTTAATGAACCTGGCGCGTTTGGGAAATAAATACCTGGCAGATAATGAGCCCTGGAAAATTGCAGAAACGGATGCCGCAAGGGTTCGTACAATTCTGAACATTGCTTTGCAGATTTCGGCTAATCTTGCGGTGTTGATGGAGCCATTCCTGCCATTTAGCGCGAAAAAGCTTTCCGGAATGATGAACCTTGAAAAATTTCATTGGCAGGATGCGAGGCATACTGATCTTGTAGCTGCAGGACATCAGATCGGGAAGGTTTCTTTACTGTATGATAAAATAGAGGATGAGGCGATTATAGCGCAGGTCAAAAAGCTGGAGGATGCAAAAAAAATGAATGAAGCAGAAAATGTGAAGGGGGCTGAACCACAAAAACCGGATATTACATTCGATGAGTTTTCAAAAATGGATATTCGTATCGGGACGATTCTGGAAGCGGAACGGGTGCCAAAAACGGATAAGCTTCTGAAGTTAAAAATTGATACGGGCGTTGATCAACGGACCGTGGTAAGTGGCATAGCGGGTTATTATTCACCGGAAAAAATCATCGGACAGCAGGTAAGTATTTTAATTAACCTGGCGCCCCGAAAAATAAAAGGAATAGAATCGCAGGGGATGATCCTAATGGCTGAAAATTTAAATGGGGAACTCTGTTTCGCGGCGCCTGCCAGGTTAGTTGAGAATGGAAGTAAGGTTTCTTAAAAAAATGGATATGCAAAAATCAATGAAAGTCTTTTTATTGGGTTTAATTTTTGTTCCTGCTCTTGGGCAGAACAAATTGTTAACGATAGAGGAAGCCATGACGGGTTTCAAAACAACACTGGCTCCCGAAAAGTTAAAGCAGTTGGTGTGGGTAAAAGGCTCTGACGAATACAGTTATGTGGTTAAGCGGGATGGGAAGGAAATATTGGAGAGGGCTTCCGCAAGTACTAAATTGCAGATGGATGTTGTCAGCAAGGAGGAGCTGAATAAGGATTTACGTGATCAGAATGCGACCAAAGAAAAATTAGATAGCCTGGCTGTATTTCCGGTAATCGAATGGCAGAACAGCACCGAATTTACCTTTGAATGCCGAAAGGTATTGTGGGCATATGATATCACTAAAAAGGCACTCCGTTTTACTGCCGGGAGATCCTACCGAAAGGGTGCGGAGCATGTGGACATAGCACCTGTAACAGGGTATTCAGCATACACTGTTAAAAATAACCTGTATGTGCTGGATGGGATAGATGGGGGTACGGTAACCAATGATACGAATGTTAACATTGTGAATGGGCAAGCGGTACACCGGGAGGAGTTCGGAATCACGAAGGGAACGTTCTGGTCTCCAAAAGGGGATAAGCTGGCTTTTTACCGGATGGATCAAACAATGGTGGCCGATTATCCTATTATTGACTGGACGACACAACCCGCGCAGGTAAAAAATATTAAATATCCTATGGCTGGTCAGAAAAGCCATGAAGTTACGATTGGTGTCTACGATACGAAGACGGGCAAGACGATTTACCTGATGACTGCCAAGCCGGAGGATCAGTACCTGACCAATATTGCCTGGAGCCCCGATGGAGAGCATATTTATGTTGCGGTTTTAAACAGAAATCAAACCTGGATGAGTCTGAACAGCTATCATGCAGCGACAGGGAAGTTTGAAAAGAATTTATTTGTAGAATCGGATGAGAAATACACAGAGCCTTTGCATCCCGTTCTTTTTGTAAAAAATGATCCTACCCATTTTGTCTGGCAATCCCGTAGAGATGGCTGGAATCATTTGTATTTGTATGACCTCAATGGTTTGTTGCTACGCCAGCTTACAAAAGGAGAATGGGAAGTTACCGATGTGCTGGGCTTTGATGCGAAGGGGGAGAATTTGTTTTTTACTTCTACGGCTGAAAGTCCTCTTACGAATAATCTGTACAGTGTTAAATTGAGTGATGGCAAGATCAAACGACTTACGCAGGGAGATGGGATGCATTCGGTGATATTAAATGAAAATGGCACTTTTTTTATTGATCAGTTCAGCAATGCGACCACTCCTCTGGAAACTTCGGTTTATACAACGGAGGGCAAAAAATTGAAGGTGATCTTGAATGCTGCGGATCCCCTGAAGGATTATCTGCTGGGAGCTATGAATATATTTAATATAAAAAATGATGCCGGGCAGAATCTCTATTGCCGTATGTATAAACCCATTCATTTCGATTCTACAAAAAAGTATCCCCTGATTGTTTATCAATACGGAGGTCCGCACATACAATTGATTAATAGTGGGTGGAATGCAGGATCCCGGGATTACTGGTTTCAATACATGGCAGAACAGGGTTTTGTGGTATTTACACTGGATCCTCGCGGTAGTGGAAACCGCGGAAAGGAATTTGAACAGGCTACTTTCCGGCAATTGGGCACCTGTGAAATGCAGGATCAGTTGGCGGGGGTAAAGTACCTGAAAACTCGTTCTTTTATTGATACTACCCGTATGGGTTTATTTGGCTGGAGCTTTGGCGGGTTCATGACATGTTCCATTATGACCCGGCATCCGGGTGTATTCAAAGCTGCTGTTGCCGGCGGGCCGGTGATCGATTGGAGTTATTATGAAGTGATGTATACCGAACGTTACATGGATACACCGGAAACGAATCCTAAGGGTTATGCGGACAATAATATCCTGAATTATGTGCCTGACCTGAAGGGGAAGTTATTGGTAATACATGGGACCTCAGATCCGATCGTGGTCTGGCAGCAATCGATGCTGTTTCTGAAAGCCGCGATCGACAAAAAGAAGCAGGTGGATTATTTTGTATTTCCGGGTCATGAGCATAATGTGTTGGGCAAAGATCGGGTGTATCTGTATACGAAGGTTACGGATTACTTTATGCAAAATTTGTAAAATGTTTACTTTTGATAATGAATGGTCTCGTAGTTCAATGGATAGAATAGAAGTTTCCTAAACTTTTGATACCAGTTCGATTCTGGTCGAGACTACTGAAGCGGAATGTTTGGAATTACTATCCAACATTCCGCTTTTCTTTTGCTCGCAAACGCTTGTAAATAAAGCGATTTGCTTAAAAATTGTAGCGGCTTTATCAGTTCGATAACTATCATTTTCTCTATCATACAGAATACCTTCCGGAAACACCAAATATTGAATGGCATTCTTCTGCTCTAAAGGCTAAAATCCGAGCTTTAAGAAAGGAAAGGGGTTTGACCCAGACGCAGCTTGCAGAGAGCCTTGGAGCACATCATCATCAAGAAATTATTAGAATTGAAAAAGGAACCGTTAATAGCACAATTAACATGCTTAGAGGAATCGCAAAGGAGTTGGGTGTTTCTGTTAGTGAATTAGTCGATCTGAAGAAATAATTATCCGGTAGTTCTAAATCGTTCAAGCAATATTTTTAATTGCTCTATCAACAAATCAAACGCTGGAGCTTCTCCGTAAATCATCTGCTCCGTCATCTCTTCATAATCTTTTTCATACGATGCCATAAATTCCACTGGCGGTAAAAAATAAATTTTGTCTCTCGAAAGTGTAGTGTAATCAACCCAGGTTAATCGTGAATAATTTTCGCGGTGTTTAATGATAGCATCGTACAATGACTTGTTCGACAGCGCATTGTTACCTGCAGTAGTGTCCATCATCCGTACCAGATCATATAAATGTCGCGACATTCTTTTCGATCTGATCTTCGTTTTATCCGTTCGCGAAAACTCTTCGTGCAACAAAAATGTTTTTTCTAAAAATGTTCTGTGTGCATCAACGGTCCCAACTTCAAATGCTATTTCCGGGTACGCGGTAGGATTCGGGAATTGTTCATGTAATATTGATTCAATCTTTACTTTTGAAAATGGCTCCTTCAAGGATCGCACACTCACTTCAATCTTCACTTGATCCTCCATGTATGGATTCGGATCATACAGAGACGTATATTTTACAAACAGGGTTTGTGGATCGGTATCCGGCATTTTGGGATTAACCGGTGCCGCTTCAATGATGATCATTCCTTCCGGTACGCCAAGTGCAACGAATTGAAGTTCCAATTCTTTTTTCAATTCATTGCTTGTAAAATGGCAACCTTTCTTTTTGAGATTTTCAACAAAAGTTTTTGATGGATTTTCCTGATTGGTTACACCAAACGCCTCTGCAGCCAGTGCAATATCAATGTCTTCCGATAGCCGTTCAATTAATTTCCAACATTTGCTTAATGATGTTCCACCTTTGAAAAGCATATACTCACTGTATTTGCTGCTGAAAAGTGCTTTAAGAGATAATGTTACCCACCAATCTTTTTCTACAGCCTTCGCTTGCATCACTATATTTTGCGCTACCTGCTCCAAGGTTATTCTCCGTTGAGTCTCACTAAGCTTTAACCATCCGATCATTTATTTTTCTTTTAAAAGTGAATAAAGATAATCACTGATTCGTACAGGGGCCAGCTTAATATCGTGCATTAATGTTTTTTGATCTTCTTTACCCAACAGTTCTTTTATTCTTTGTTTTTCTTCCGGTTCAATATTTTCAATTCCAAGTGCTTCAAGTGCTTGCACGATTAGGCTACTTATTTCACCTTGCAACGAAAGTTTTTTGCGGGTGGTGGCTTTAAATTTAATAACTGCCTTGCCAATTTTTATTTGCCTTGGTGCACCATCAGTTATATAAACTAATCTCGTAGGAACCTGCGTTGATAAACCAAGTCTATGTATTGCATAAGCACCTGCCGGTTTTATTTTTACATGCTCTTTTCTAGCAATAGCTTCTGCAATCTCTTCTAGTGATGGATAGATCACTCCTAAAACAGGATCAGTTTTAGGAATCAAATAAATTCCATGAGCTATTCTTTTTATTTTTCTGGCAGCACATAACCGTGACAATGCCATCTTAATAGCAGACTGCGAGCCAATAGTTCTGAAATCAGATATGAAGATCAAGTTTCCCTTCCTCTGTTTAACTATTCGGTTTTCTATTTCTTTGTGGATTCCCTTCACTTTGTGAAGGTATTAAAAATATTTAATTATGTTACCTTTTTATCTAAAAAGGTAACAATAATAGTATGTAATAATTTGAAAATAAATGTATTAAATAAATACAATAATTAGTTTATGTTTGTTTAAATTATAAATATATCTAATAAATTTTGTTAATTGTAATTATTGATATAAATTAGAATATTAACATATTTTATTATATTATATTCATTTTTATCAATTTTTAACATATATAAAATAAATATTTATATATAGATTATTTAAAGTAATCATCAGTCTTAAGTAATATCATCCTTCGATTCAGTTGGTTTTGAAGAAATCGCTACGTTCTTAGGATTAGGTATAGTAGCATTAATTTTTCTGTTTTTGACCAACCTTGTTTTTATTCCTTGTTTAAGAGGGGAGCCTGCTATCGTTATTTCATCGGAAGGATTGTTCGTGAATGCAATTGGACAAATTATACCTTGGCAGGAAATTAAAAGCACTAAAGCGATTCCTGTAAATGGAGGTTATATATTCAAAATATACGTAAGGAATGAAGCGAATTTACCAATGCAAACGAAATCTATAACTAAACGTATACGCTGGCGGCTAAGTGATATGGCCATTGGTACGGCATTTTCTTTTAACACAATACTTATTTCGGGTTTTGGCTTTAATATTTGTGAGTCCATCGAGAATGAAATTGACAGAAGGACTGTTCCCGACGTTTAAACAAATAGGATAACATTAAAGTATTTTTAAAACGTTAACAATAAACTATTTTTGTATTAAATTACTGAAATTGATTTTGTATTTTTGTGCGCTTAATAAAATAACAAATTTTTAACTTTTAATCATGAAAAAAACATTACTCAAATTCACTCGTCAGTTTTATCTGATTGCGTCGGTTATACTGACGTTTCATTTCTTTTCTTTGGAGGCGCAGACAATGCCCACCCAGGCTTATCCCTCCACCTCAACATTTTGGGTTTGCGGAGGATCGGGAATTGTACCCACAGATTCTGCAACGCTAGCTGCGGGTCTAACCTCGTATGCTGCTGTGATCAATTGGGAAGCATATCATTGCGATTGGGCTGCTTTCGGTGGTCTTCCGTACCACGCAGATCGTTCTAATTTGCCTGTGTTAAGTTATATGTATACCGGAGCTATTGGCCTTAGGGGCTTTGTTGATTGGGAGGAAATACCTTTTAGAGAATATACGATCGGCCTTGGTCATAACTGGGAAAGTTTCTTTCTGCATTACGATCAGGATACCTGGTTAGACTTTCATGGGCAGCTGAATATGCCGAATGCCTTATATGAGGATAGTGCTGTATGGGCCGGTGTTCCTGCCGGAGTTGGCTATACAACCAGTTTGAGTGATACCAAAGGAGTTGTGTTGCAGGACTCGGGCCGCTGGACTTATAACAACGACATTTTCCAGGGTGGTGCAAGCGGAGGTTTTTTTTACATTGTAAATCCTGAACAATTCGGAGAGTTTAAGACTACCTTGGCCCGAAATGGTGTAGGCGGACATATGACCATCCAATATTCTTCTGCTGTAGATGCTAATTATAAGGTTACTTCCTGGAAGACACTAACAATTACCACTGATGGAACGTCAAATTTCACTCATGGAGGAAGGGTTAGCTGGACGCCTCCTTCTGATTGGGTATGGGGTAAAAACCCAACTCCTAAGATGACAGCCGATAGCTCAAACTATGGTCACTGGTTACGGATCTCGGGACTAGGGTATAGCACACGTCCGCTCCTCTCTAGTTTATCAACCCGGACTTGGATGATCCTTGACGCTACTCATGGTGGTCAGTTAAAAAATCCGGGATGGGATGCGAGAAATGACCGGAATGGGGATGGATACGTGGAAGACAATGAATACCCTCTGTTATACAGTAGCGCTACAGCCCGTTTTCAATACGAAGCCCGTGTTGGTATGAACACGCCGGGCTTTGGTATCAAATGGATGCCTTGTATGACTAATACGGCCAATCCTCAATACCAGACTGACGTTGCCAATTACTACCAACTATTTTGGTCTCAAACCGGCTGGAACGGAGGATACAACGATAATTTTTTCCTCAACCTGAATAAATGGTTCTTCCCTGTTGCAACGGGAGGTACCCTGATTAATCAGGGAGCTATCAACGGTCGTGTTCAGGATGCCTCAACAAATCTTCTCTTCAGCGATAATTTTACCGATCTTCTTAAGAAAGTCAAAAAAACTACGGGTACCGCCTGGATGGGTGCTAACACGTATTTCATCAATCCCTATGATTATTACGATTATGCAGTGCCTTATCCTGCGCTGGGCAAATATGCGTTGAAGGATACTGCATTTTCATATCTCTTATTGGAGGGAACTATTTATGATTCCTGGTCGATGATCGATGCGGCCTCTTTCTTAGGCAGGTACACAGGAATGGGTTGTATCTGGCAGGTGCCGGCATTGGCTAAAGCAGGAGTAAAAACCGGAATTATGGCGCGGATCGGTGATCTTATATTAAAAGACCCTCCATTTGTACTTAGTGATTCTGTTATGTGGAACCGCGAAGAGGAAACACTTCTTGCGCAATATTACCTGTATAATTTACCCGGCTATACCTCTTTCCAGGATATATTGGGCAGTAATACGGTTTTCCCCCTCTTAACAACCAATAATACGTATTATAAGCCGGGTGTTCCTGCCAGTTATGCCTACCAACCACACAAATTGCTGGCGGTTAACATCGGAACACCGATATCAACTACCATCCCGTCGGGGTATAAACCAATGCCCTATCTTGCAAGGGTAAGCGGATCGAATAACTACAATAATACAATAATAGGTAACACATTGAGTAGTGCTTTACACGACACCGCTTACAGTTTTACGGACATTCCGGTCCTGCCAACAGGAACGTATTACCTGGATACCATGATCACGGCGAATTACACTACTCCAGGTAATTATCACGATAGTCATGGCAATCCGTTCCCTGCAGAGGTGGTACTGGCCCGGCAGTATACCAGCGGGATGGTTGTGTTCCGCACTCCATTCGGAGCACCTACGGATTATCACGGTTATACTTCGGATGCGAATGTTGATACGATTAAACTTCCTGGCTATCCACAGTTGAATTATCAAATAGTGGGGTTTAACGGTAATCTGAGTGTACCGGTTAATAAGGTTATAATCCATGGCTTTGAAGGGCTGGTGCTTAAAAAAGTGACGTCGGATAGGTTAGCTTCTATTGTTGAAACCTCGCCGAGCTCAAATGTGTTGGTTTATCCCAACCCATTCAGCAAACAGGCTACGGTTGCATTAACCATTGAACAAAATGCCGATGTTCAAATGGTGCTGTACAATTCGATCGGACAGGAAGTTTCAACAATTGAAAACAAACACCTGGCCGCCGGAAGTTATACTTACCAGTTAAACGCAGAGAACAAAGGATTTTACTTTTTGAGATCCGTCATTAACGGCGTTCCTTCCATACAAAAGCTGATGCAGGTAGAATAATTTGAGACTTTGATAATGATTTTTATTGGTCGGGGCCGGTTCGCTCCGACCAATTGTTTTTTTGAAGGTTTGTTTTTTACCTGATTCCGGTTGATCCAGTCCATACCATCACCTAAAGTTGAGCCTTTTAAACAATGGCTGGCGTCTTTAGTCGGACAAATAAATGTAATCGTGTTTACTATTGCTGGGAAAGTTGTAAGCCAAAAAACGTTAAACTTTCCAACTGACCAACTAATGGATGTATCTATTCTTTCACCTGGAATCTATTTCGTGCAACTCTCGAATGAAAGTATAAATGCCAATTTAAAAGTAGTTATCAACCACTAAACGGGGTAAAATAGTGGACTTTGCTATCTTCCAGATTTCATATACCTTAAAGAAACCTCAAAGCCACCCAGTCCCTGTGTTGCAATCGTCAGACCGGATGCATTGACATCATAGCTGAGACCAATAGCGTAGTTGGAAAATTCAAGCAGGGATGCAATCACAAAAGCATCACCCAGCCGGTAATAGGCTCCCAGGGCAATGGAAGCGCCCTTCACATAAGAAGTATATTTAGAATCTTGCTGTAACCGGTAGCTGATCAGGGAGCCTGCCTGCAGTTCCTGTGCAGGACCCTGGCTATAAAAGACAAATCCGGGCAGGATGGAAAGGGGAGTGCCATTTATTTCGATGAGCATGTTACCGTGTAAGGTGTATTTCAGGTAAAGAAAGTCACCTGCATTGGAACCTGCAACGGAATAAAACGAGATCAGGGGCTGATTCACATGCGAAACGGAAAACCCAAAAGTTGATTCAAAATCCCCGTCACCTTTTACGTATTCTTCACTTTTTTTATACTGGTATAAAACCCCGGCGCTAAGGTCCGGGTAATAGAAGCTGGGAGTACCCGTAGGTTCACCGGTAGGAAGAGAGGCGTTGTACTGATAGCCGTCGTATTGCTTACCCCAGGAAAAGGCTGAAAAATTCACGCTCCGCTGGCCAAAACCGGCCTGGATTCCTGCAGAAAGGATTTGGTGCTCCGTTATTTTTACATGGCCGGCAATGGAAAGGTCTACCTGGGTGGTGCTCAGGCTGCCAACCCCTTCCATATCATTGGAAGCATTGAATCCTACCCCAAAACTGGCATTTTGAAATTTATCTTTCAGTAGTTTCATGTCCACGCCTGCCGCAATAGTTCTAAAAGGGCTGGAAATAGTATTCCATTGATTGCGATAATCTGTTGTTGCACTGATGTCTTTATCACCCGCCAAAGCAGGGTTAAGGGTTAAAGGAGACATGTAAAATTGTGAAAAATGAATATCCTGAGCGAGGGTGGGATTGCTGGCAGGCAGCCAATAGCCAATTGCCAAAAGCCAATAGGGTGTGTAATTTGGAATAAATTTCTTGATATTCATCATTTTATTTTTTATTCGCTATTCGCTCACCTGATCAATGTAACATTGCCTTCTTTAGTAACATTCCGATCATTGAAGGTGGTGACTTTCAGGTAATAGGCATAGACATCTGCATTCATGGAGCTTCCCTTATAGGTCCCATCCCATCCGGTTTTAGCGTCGTCCGTCTCAAACACCCTGTTTCCCCAGCGGTCATAGATGGTTAAATGCATCGACTTTATGCAATGAGGTTCCACATATAACACATCGTTATTTCCATCCCCATTAGGAGAAAAGGCAGTAGGCATAAACACGTCACCGCAGATGGTTATCCGTATAGAATCTCGGATCGAGCAACCCGCAAGGTTGGTTAGGGTAACCAAATACTCCTGGGTATTGTAGGGGCTTGCCGACGTATTGGGACAGGAATCGCAACTTAATCCAAGGGAAGGTGACCAGAGGTATTTGTTTTCCGGATCAAAGGGACTGACACTTAAGTTGGCAGTTTCCCCCCGCAGTATTGTTGCATCGCAACAAATGGTCCCGCCTGGACTGGGGGTGACTTTTGCTGTTACGAGCACAGCGGCCGAAGAGCATCCGTTCTGGTCGGTGACAACCATGGAATAGGTAGTGGATGAATCCGGGCTGAGGGTGATCGTATCCGACACCAGGCCTGTTGTCCAGGAATAGGAATACGGAGCAGTACCACCCGATGCACTGGCACTTATGGTTGCTGGTTGTCCGGCGCAGACCCCCACCTGGCTGTTACTCACTGTTCCTATCAGGGGTGTAGGTTCACGGACAGTGCCTGCTACCATGGCCATACACCCTTTTGCATCTGTTACCGTTACCGAGTAGGTTCCGGCAGCAAGGTTACTCGCTGTATCAGACCTTGATGCTGGGGGAGTCCAGCTATAGGAAAAGGGTGATGTGCCTCCCGCCAGGGCAATTAGTATACTTCCATTGTTGGCGCCATTACAGGTTACATTATGCAGGACACTGATACTCGCTTTTTCTCCATTGAGGTTGAATACGGTATCCTGTGTAGAAAAACTACATCCGTTCTTGTCGGTCACCGTAACCGTATAAACACCTGCCAACAGCCCGTTGACAGTTTGGGTATTGTCCTCATTGCTCCACACATAAGTAAAACCACCGCTGCCTCCAAAGGCCATTGCCGTAACACTGCCATTACTCCCTAAGCAGGCAGCAGGGTTAGCGGAAGTCGTGGCAGATAGTACGGGCGGCTCAGTAATGGTAGCAGTAACAGTAGAAGTACATCCGTTTGCATCCTTTACCGTTATAAAATAAGTTCCCGTATCCAGGCTGCTGGCCGAACTTGTACCCGTTACACTGGGAACCCAGGAATAACTGAAGGGCCCTGCCGAGCCCGATACTCCAACGGTAACGCTGCCATCGTTTAGTCCGTTACAGCTCACATTACTCAAGGCCGTGATACTTGCTGTATCTCCCCCTGAATTAGTGATGGACAGGCTGCTGGTCACAGAACAATTGTTGGCATCGGTCAGGCTGAGGGTATACCCTCCCACAGCAAGGTTGGAGATCGTTGCAGCAGTATTGCCGTTACTCCACAGGTAGGTATAACCGGGAGTGCCTCCCCCCGGGGTAACGGTAGCACTGCCGTTATTATTTCCGCAGATAGCATTGCTTGAACTGATACTTGCAGTAACAGCCATAGGCTGAGTGATAGTCACTGAGCTAATACTCTGACAGGAATTGTGATCAGTTACCGTGACAAAATACGTTCCGGCCAATAGTCCATTGACAGTTTGGGCCGAAGAGCCGCTGCTCCAGGTGTAATTAAAAGGCGATGCTCCCCCAGCCATTGAAACGGTCACAGAACCAATGTTCTCTCCGTTGCAGTTTTCATTGCTAAGGATGGTGGCCGTTGCTAAGCCCGTTCCACCACCATTGTTGACAATAGCATTGGCAATTACAGAACACCCATTGGCATCGGTGACGGTAATCGTATACGATCCTGCCGAAAGGTTCGGATCCAATGCCGTGGCAGGCCCATTGCTCCATATATAGGTATATGCTCCTATTCCATTCCCTGCAGTTACTGTAGCACTTCCATCGTTACCGCCACAGCTGGCATTGGTAGTACTTATACTGGCTGTAATAGCCACAGGCTGGGTGATGGTGGTGGTACTGGTGCTCCGACAACCGTCGTCATCCAATACAATTACGGTATACGTTCCGGCCGGTAGTCCGGAAACCGTCTGAGTCCGTGATCCGTTGCTCCACAAGTAAATATAGGGACGAACTCCTCCCGAGGTAGAGACCGTCATACTGCCATTATTTCCCCCAAAGCAGGTTTCATTAGTTACCGTAGAAGCTGTGGCAGTAACTCCTCCAATGTTACCCATTGTGGTGCTGGCTGTTACCGTACAGCTATTGGCATCGGTGACAGTTACCGAATAAGTTCCCGGAGCCAGATTGGAAATTGTCCCTGTAGTAGCATGGTTATTCCATAAATAAGTAAATACCCCGTTACTACAGGGTACACCATCGGCTACCGTAGCACTTCCATTGTCCAGTCCGCAACTGGGAGAGCTTGCAACGATTGAATCCGTAAAAGAGGGACCTATAAACAGGAGATTGACCGAGCCTCCAGGTATATCCTGGCCGGTGCTGGCCCGAACCAGTTTGAGGGTATGTACATTCCCATTCCCGTTAACATAAATACGTCCCAGGGCGGAGATGGCCTGTGGCGAGGCTCCAAGCTGTAGCTTCATTCCCAACCAACCGGAATAATTATTACGAAAGGTTCCAAGGGTCTTGGCAGTTATAAAATTGCTCGAAGAGGTTTCGTATTGGAAGTCCACCGGGGCATAACTATGGTTGGGGGATCCGTTAAAACCCCAGTTTTGCGGGGAGTTACTGTTGGAAAAAACAGGGGTCGGAATGGATCCCACCGGACCAGGTGTTACAGCGGTGTTATTGTCATACCACTGATCCCCTCCACTTACTTCCTGGCTGACGATGTAATAAAGTGTATTTGCATTCAGGATAATGGGAGCTTGCAGGGGCACATGGCTGAACTGGCCATTTATACCGCCGGCAGGTGTGAAGGTAACAGCCCCACCAGGTATATCTTGACCCGTGCTGGCCAGAACGAGCTTAACAATATGAGAACCCACATTCCCGCTAACAAAGATTCGTCCAAGGGAAGTGACCGTGATGGGCGCAGCACCTACCTGCATTTCCATTCCCACCCAACCCGAATAATTATTGCGAAGCGTTCCCAGGGTTTGGCTCTGGACAAAGTTTACCTGGGTAGTCTGGTATTGAAAATCCACCGGCACGTAACTATGATCGGCAGCTCCGTTAAAGCCCCAGTTTTGAGGGGAGACGCTGCTGGAAAAAACAGGTGTCGGAACCGAGGCTATCGAACCGGGTGTCACAGCAGTGTTATTGTCATACCACTGATCTTTGCAATTCACCTCATCACTCACCAGGTAATATGAGGAATCGGCATTGAGTGCAATAGGACTTGGCAAAGAAACATAACTGAACTGATTATTGGTCCCTGCGACAATACCCAAAACGGCCCTTGACTGGCAACCCAGGTTATCCGTTACCGTAACGGTATAGGTCCCCAATCCCGTCCAGGTAGCAGTTGCAGCCACTGCACCCCCCGGAGACCAGGAGTAATGATAGGATCCCCCGCCGCCCGAGGCAATTACTGTTGCGCTTCCTGTATGCGATCCGCAATTATAGGGAGTGGATGTTATTGAAGTTAAAATGGCAGCCGGCTGAGTAATATCTTCTATTGTAAATGCGGTAATTCCACAGTTATCCGTTACTCTAACCGTATAGGATCCCGCGGTAAGGGAATTTGCCGTTGCCGAAATGCCTCCTGAAGGAGCCCAGGAATATGTATAGGGTAAGGTACCTCCATTGCCAACTATAGTTGCACTACCAGAAAAATCGCCATAGCATCTTTCGTTGGACTGCGCACTTATACTTGCTGATAAAGCATTTGGCTGAGTGATGGTTGCCGTTGAGCTTGCTGTACATCCGTTATGATCCGTTACCGTAACAGAATAGCTTCCCGCTCCAAGTCCAGCTACTGTCTGGGAAATGGCTCCGCTTGTCCAGGAATAAGTATAGGGGCTTGTTCCCCCGTTTACGCTCACGCTCAGACTTCCGTTAAGCCCCCCGTAACAGCTCACCTGAGAAAGAACAGAAGCGCTTGCACTACCGCTGATCAAATGACCAATTGTGATGGAAGCGGTACTGCTACACCCGATTTGATCCGTGACAGTGATGGTATATACACCCCCTGCAAGGTTTGAAATCATTTCTGTCCTTGCACCCGTGCTCCAGTGGTAACTATATTGGCATGCGCTTCCACTTGGATAAGCCGCCGCAATGCCATTGTTTTGACCACATCCCGCATCGGTTTTCTGTATGCTGGCAGTCAAAGTACAGTGATCTGAAAATTTTGCCAAAAATACTTGCCCACAATAGGGAGGATAGTATGTACTTGACCATGCCCCACATGTTGCAAGTGAACGAGAAAGAAGACTAGGAGGACCCTGGACTGCATATCCACCAATGTAGAGGTTGTTATTCGCATCCAACGCTATACATTGCCCAAAGTTTGCAATGCTATCACATCCATAATAGGTTCCCCAAAGCAAATCTGAACCTGTAGAATTAAACTTAGCAACAAAGGCGAATGGGTTATTTCCTGTAAGACCGGTTCTCCAGGCTCCTGGTGTAGATATTCCGTTTGTGCTGAAAGTATATCCCGTGATATAAACATTATCGTTCGCGTCCAGAACCATAACATTATCTGTAATCATACCATAATTGGAATTCTCAACATCACTTCCGCCGTAATAGGTGCCCCAGAGCAACCTTGTACCGGTAGAATTAAACTTTGCCACAAAAGCATCAGAAAGACCTCCAAAGGAAGGCTGCCAGGCTCCTGAGGTAGCTATGCCATTTGTACTAAATGTCGTTCCATTAATGAATACATTATCACTCTCATCAAGAGCCAAAGAAGATCCGTAATCCAAATTTGCTCCCCCATAATAAGTTCCCCAGAGTAGTGTTGTACCGGTAGAATTAAACTTAGCTATAAAAGCATCCTGTCCGCCTAAACTTGTCTGCCAGGCTCCGGAAGTGGCAACACCGTTGGTGCCGGTTGTGGTACCACTGATACAAATATTTCCGCTGTGGTCTAATGCAATGGAACTGGCCTGCATGAGATAAGCCCCCCCATAATAGGTGCCCCAGGTCAGATTACTTCCGGAAGAATTAAACTCAGCAATAAAAACAGCTTCAAAACCGAAGACGGGTTCGATTGAAGTCTGCCAGGTTCCGGAGGTGGCAATTCCACTTGTACTTAGTGTATATCCGGTGATGTATGCATTATCACTTTTGTCTAAAGCTATGGAATAGCTTATATCCTGTTGCGCACCACCATAATACGTTCCCCACAGTAAAGTTGTACCGGTAGAATTAAACTTGGCTACAAAGGCATCTTCAGAGCCTCCATATAAAGTTTGCCAGGCCCCGGGAGTAGCCACGCCTGTGCTACTGTTTACATAACCTGTAATATATACGTTGTCATTTCCGTCTAGGGCTATCGCATAACCATAACCAAGAGCATAATAAGTTCCCCAAAGTAATGATGTACCGGTGGAATTAAACTTAGCAACAAATATTTCATAGCCACTACTGTATGAAGTCTGCCATGCACCCGCCGTCGCTATATAATTTGAGCTAATAGTGCTTCCTGTGATATATACATTGTTCCCATTGTCTAAACACATGGCATAGACATAATTCCAACCGACTCCCCCATAGAGTGTTCCCCAAACTACATTAGGAGTCGGGTCGATAACAAGCGTAACTGTTTTATCATAATTATCAGTGATATCAAATCCATAAAGTGATTTTCCCAATGATGCGTAAGAAGTAATTACTTCTTTGCTATTTTCCTTAATAAAACTATGGGGAATACTTTCAGCAAATTCCTTATAATTGGTGTTGATTTCTATTTTACCGTTGTTCAGGCTTACCTCATTGGCACCTTTATAATCAAGTTTAATTTGTTTGGGATCCCCGCCCGGATGAACGATAAAATTGTATTCGAATCCATGTTCTTTATCAAATGAAAATTCAAGGTCAATGAAAGGATAGATTTCCTTATAGCTTACTTTGGAATAACCATGCACATTGGCTACACCGCTCTCAGGTGTACCCGAAGTAAAATAATTAAAGTAAGACTCCGAAGGGCTTTCCGTTTCCGTTTTTGCAGCGGGATTTGCCCCGGCCAGGTCTATATCCACGCGCTGAACATAATAGGTAACCTTATCGCTATTATTCGCATCTTTTATTCCTGATTCAAGATGCTTATGAAGCCGACTTTCGTCGGATTTCGCGTCTCTCGGTTTACCTTCAGTTTTGATAAGCTCATACGAAAATCCACCCTTGCGCAATTGAACTTTAAAGTCCTTTAAGTTAAGAAGGTACAGGCAGCCTGGGTTAGGTTTATTCTCCTGGTCAAGGATCTGCCCCTTGTTTTCTACGAAACCAGGATTTGAGGCATTATTATGCAGAAGAGAATTAGCTTTGTCGCTGAGATTTGTTTGGGCACCCAGCTGACAAGGAATCTACAATGCTAAACTTAAAAGTGTCGTTTTGAACAAAACATTTTAATCTAAGCCAATTTACGGAAAAACCCGCCAACTGGTTTTAGTAAGACCATTTAATATATACAAACATTAAACTCCTGATTAGCAATTTGATTGCTATTTTTTAAAATGTATGGCCACGCCGAATGTGGAAATACCGGAAGAAAGGTCAAGGAATAGCCCTGCTTTGTTACTCAGGTGGTATTCTGCGCCAACATGAACATCAAAATACAAGGGGCTGGCTCCTTCGTTTATTGTCGTTTGCCCTTCATATCCGCTTTCCCATGTTGTGCTTCTGATCACAAATCCCAGCGAGGCACCCAAATAAAAATCCCATCTGGGTCCTGCATTCAAAAGCTGATCAAAGTAATAGCAGCCTTTGACCCCAATTGGAATTACTGTCTGAGTGTAGCTGTAATTCTGATAGGGGTTATGCGGATCTCCCCAGTAATAGTAATTCTGGTAGCTGTAAAAGGTGATAAAGGGAGCCAGCGTAAAGTTTTTTGCGACATCGAATTCGTAATTTGCATGGAGTACAGGTACGTCATGCCCTACATATCCATAATATCCCAAGCCAACTCCCAGATTTAAGGTGTTCCCGAATTTTTCTCCTGAAAATTGTTCTTGTGCGAATAGCGTTGTGCAGGATAAAATAAGTACAAAGAAAAGTCTTGTCGCTAATGTTTTCATGTTTTTTAATTTAAATAGATGTTTTGTGAATAAGCAAATATAATAAATAGAGGATTTCAACAATTACACATTTTTATTTATAGATTGTATTATTCACATTTTCTGAAACGCAGTGTTTATGGGAAAATCACATTTCGACTATAGCATACGCCAAAGACGTACATTTTGTTGCTATCTTCGTTCCGGAAACCTGAATAGCAATCATATGAGCCTGATAAAGAAATTCTTCTTCGCTGTTTTAGCAATTAATTGCGCTGCTGTTTTTGCGCAAATTGATCCGATTGCCAAAGAGAGCCCCCTCATGAAGAAAAACAGAATAAAATCCGTAACGGAATGGAAAGGAGAACTTAGTAAACAAAGTGATCCTGAGTACAAACTCAACTATACCTTATTTGATACGGCAGGTCATATTATAGAAGCGACGACTTATTTTTCAAATGGGAATATCGACAGCCGGAAAATATACCAATACGAAGGACAGAATTTGATGCATGAGATTCATTATGCTCCTTCAGGAGCGATTGAACAGACGATTGATTATGTTTATGATACGAGTGATTCCAGTCTGAAAAAGAAAAGTGTATATGCTGCCTCAGGAGCAAAAGAATCGTATTTCACGTTTAAGTATGAGGGGAAAAAACTTGTTGAGGAAACAGAATATAATCCCGAAGGAATGGTCCTTTTTAACTATGTTTTTAAATTCAATGCTGCTGGTCTTCTGGTGGAGGAAAAGAAAATAGCGGGAGACGAAAGCCCTGTTTATAAACGTACATATGATTATAATACGGACGGATTAAAGACTAAGGAAACGGTATATAAATATACAATGGTGAATTCTAAAAATTCTTTCAAATATGATAATGCCGGAAATAAAACAGAGGAAGTTTTTTACTATAGTAACAGTAAGCTGGAAGACGGTATGGATGAGAATACGCAAGAAGGCGGAGGGGATTTACTGGAAGTTGCCAATCACGATGAAAAGGGGAACAGCGTTACCAAAAATTCATATAGTTACGATAAAAAAGGAAATGTGCTTGAAAAAATAACCTATAACCTGGAGGA
>JABDFG010000040.1 GCA_013286655.1 Bacteroidota bacterium | reverse complement strand
TCATCAATCTGGCACCTATCATCAAAACAGAGTTCAACATCGAAGGCAATCCCAAAGAAAAAAAGTTCATCGCACTCGTGCTTCTGGTCAAGCCCACACAAGTAACGCTGGTTCCCGATTCAACAGAACAACTTACTTCCGATCATGGCTGGGATACCGTTTCCCATAGAAGCTACTTGCAGGAAATCATTTCCGAATTCCATAAAAATGGTATCCGGACTTCCATCTTTGTTGATCCCGATACCAAAATGATAGAAGGTGCTAAATCCACCGGAACTGACAGGATCGAATTATACACAGAATCCTACGCCAAAAATTTTCAGACAAATAAGGAATTGGCCATCCGGCCATATACAGAAGCTGCAAAAATAGCCGCGCAACTAGGCATTGGCGTCAATGCCGGCCATGATCTTGATTTAAACAATTTAAATTATTTTCATAAGAACATTCCCGGTTTGCTGGAAGTATCCATCGGGCATGCGCTCATTTCCGATGCACTCTACCTGGGTTTGGAACAAACGATCAAGAAATACTTACAACAACTGATTTAACAATTCCTGGGTTTGAAATTATTCTTTCGAAAATACGGAGAGGGAGGGATCCCGGTAGTTATACTTCATGGACTATTCGGCCAATGCGATAACTGGCAAACCGTCGCCAGGACATTAAGTGAAAAAGGATTAGAAATCTACACAGTCGATCAGCGCAATCACGGACTTTCCCCTCACAGTGAAGAATTCAATTATCAGCTGATGAGTGAGGACCTTTACGAACTCATTTCTGACCTGGGGTTCCAAAAAATAACTTTGCTGGGACATTCCATGGGAGGAAAAACAGCTTTGCAATTTGCTGCAGATCATCCCCTGAAACTGGATCGGCTTTTTGTAGCCGATATTTCTCCAAGATATTACCCTCCCCATCACCAGCAAATCATACGAGCTTTGCAAGCAGTGGATTTTAACCAAATCAAGAGCCGAAAAGAAGCTGAGGCGATCTTATCGGAATACATTTCAGAATCTGGCACCCGGCAATTTCTTTTGAAAAACATTTATTGGAAAACTGACTCACAACTCGACTGGCGTTTTAACCTGGCAGCCATCATAAAAAACATAGAAGAAATAGGTTCGGAAATTAAATTTAACAGAACATATACGAGACAGGATTATGAAACACTGTTCATACGTGGGGAAAAATCAAACTATATTTCCGATACAGATATTTCGGATATACGCACCCATTTTCCCGATGCTTCCTTTGAAACCATTGAAGGAGCCGGCCATTGGTTACATGCAGATAAACCAAAAGAATTCACCGAATTGCTCTTGTTGCATTTAAAGCCCAATTAATCTACTTTTGTATTCTTATAATAGTCTATCCTAAAAAATAAAAACTATGAAAAAAAAATTACACTTCCTGTTTGCACTGTTTCTTGGTTCATTCAATTTAATAGCACAAACTTCTATTCCAAATCCAGGTTTTGAAGATTGGAATAATTATACCTGGATGGACCCCACTAACTATCAAACTGCTAATGACCAGCTTGTTCCAATGGGCCTATCTGCTACCGTCATTAGAACTTCAGATGCCTACCATGGAAACTTTGCATTACAAATGACTACCGGCAAAGTTGGAACAGATACAGTGCCGGCTTATATAACAAATTCAGTCAACAACCCAAATCAGGGAGTGGGAGGAATACCTTATAGCCAAAAAGCTACGGGCATCCGTTTTCATTACAAATGCAACGTAGTATCCAAAGACACTGCTCTTATTTTTGCAGTATTTAAAAACAAAGGCAAAATAGTGGGATCTTATTTATATCCAATCACCGGAAATGTAACTACCTATACCCTCTTCGCGAAAACATTCAGTCCTGCTTTGTCGGGCACTCCTGATTCAGTCATATTTGCGCTTACTTCCAGCAATATCATTAACGGTGGCAATGGAATACCCGGAAGTATGCTCCAGGTAGACAGCGTCAGTTTTACAGGTGTTACCAGTCAGCCGCTTTTATTAGACGGAGATTTCGAAAATTGGCAAACCACAACCGAATATTATCCGGCTGGATGGACCGTACAATATCCGGGAGCGCTGCAAACTACGGATGCCTTTGCCGGAAAATACGCATTGGAGTTAATAACACAGGGTCCAAATTCCAATAATAATCAAGTTCAGCCAGGGACTGCTACCACAGGTTCTAACAACAATAATTTTGGTGGTTACCCTTTCACAAACGAAACAGACACGCTGGAGCTCAATTACAAATATGCTCCTGCAGATAGTAAAGACAGTGCTACTGTCCAGCTGAATTTTAGAAAATCGGGTGCCTTCATCGGAGGTTCGCAATTTTATTTGCCCGCTGCCACTAAGTATACCCTCATAAAATTTGGATTTAATATTGGATCCGTTCCGGATAGTGTTATTGTAACATTAAATTCCTCCAAGACATACAACCCTCCTCTTTCTTTTGTAGGCTCAGATCTTAAGGTAGATAATATTCACTTTAAATCTCAACCCCTGACCTTAGGGATAGAAAGCCTTAATGGGACGGATGGAATAAAATTGTATCCCAATCCTGCGAAGGATCTGTTCTACCTGGACACACATGGAATTACGGGCACTATACGAAACCTTGCCATCTATGACATGGGCGGACAGTTAATCGAATCCAGAAATTATTCTTCAGGCTTACGAAATACAGTGGAAAGTTTTGATTTGAAACAGTACGCGGCTGGCCTTTATTTAATGAGAGTGAATACCGATACTGCGGTTTATTATCAAAAACTACAAAAGGTAAATTAAGAAGCTGTTTTAAGAGAACCTTTGCTCTTTATGTATTCAAAGATTTTCTTTGCCCTTTCTTCTGAATCCGGATGTGTGCTTATCCAATTGAGTTGATTTGGCAAATGATTACTTTCCATACCAAAGCGGTATAGGAAATTAGCAAAAGGTTCAGGATTAATACCCGCATTCATTAAATAATCAACGGAAGCCAAATCGGCTTCCGTTTCTAATTTCCGGTCGTACGCAGCAGAAGACAATACCTTCATGGTCTTTTTAATTACCTCCGGACCGCCATTGCCAGTTGACAAAGAGATTAAAACAGACAGCCCGGCCTCTTTGATTAATTTTTTCATGACATGGTTCTTCTCCATGTGGGCAATCTCGTGACCCAGAATTCCAGCCATCTCGGCCTCATTTTCACACGCTTTAATAAGTCCGGAATAAACAACCAGGTGATTGTTCGGAAGTGCAAAAGCATTCACTTCATCATTTTGAACAACGTGAAGTTTGATTTTTGTTCTAGTTATTCCGTTTTTTGCGCAAATACGCTTAAGTAAAGTATCGATAGGTAAAACAACAGAATCCGTAAGGATTTCAACTTCGGATTTTTTCAATACATCCCAATAAAAATCCCCCAGTTTTTCTTCTGTTCTTTTGCCTGCCTTTTCAACCTTAAAGATACCTGGCCAATCTATTTTGCTTAACACAAACCAGGTCGCACAAAACAGCAACACCATGACCAGAAACTGAAGAACTACCTTTTTCAATATCAAAATTGTTTTCTTAAGCTTTGCAGATTAAATTCGTTAGCCCTCCATAGAACCACCATTCAATATGAAAACCTTTGCGCGTATGGATAGCCGTATAGATGGTCGCAATAAATTCGATACCATTGAAAAGGAAAGCCGTAATAAGATAAGCGATATAGCTTGAGCTGAGTCCACGATCACCAAAAATGACGGAGAGGGTCCACCAAAATCCCACGCTGTTCAGGATCAATAACGAAAACTGAGTCAGAAGTGCCTGAGTACAATGCCAACGTACAAAATAAGTTCCTTTACGATTACTCCAATAAAAAATCAAGGTAGCGATCAGATTAACGATCGGCAAGGGAAGCCCGGCCAGCAAAGCCATAAGCGACATTAAGTAGCTGTTAGAAGCTTTTTCAGCTTCGTATTCTTCTGGAACGTAACCGAATCTCTCCTGAACGATCATACTCCTTTATAAATATTCCAGATCCAGTTACTCATCACCAGAACAACCACAGGTACTGCGATACCAGGCTGTATAAGAAGTCTTTCCATAAAGTTGTAAAACCGCAATAAACTTTCTTTTCTTCTGATCACATCATAAACAATCCAAAGCGGGGCCACCAGCAGGATTATCAGCACGATCAAACCAAAAGGATTAAGCAGAATTGCGTTCAGAAATTCTCCTTTACAAAGCGCCAATACCGATCGGGTGACTCCACAAGAAGGGCAGGCTATTCCTGTCACCTGTTTCCAGATACAACTGCCTAAAGGGATATTATCAGGTACAGAGCTGCGGTCCCAACTAAAACCAAGCCAGGTATACCCAAGCAAACAAGCAACCGATAAAATTAAATATAACTTATTTCTACTCATCCTGATTTATAAAACTTGCTGCATCTTTTCCATGTTTTTCTCACGCGTAGCACCTTGAATCATGAACCAGTCTACAATGGTCCAGATCCCAAAACCTCCGCAAGTCAGGAGCTTACCGATACCCAAGCCAATATCTCCGATAATAAAACGGTCGACGCCAAAATGACCAACAAATATGGATAAGATCAAACTGATGGAGGGATCTTTTAACTGAACCATCTGGATCATGGGCCATTTGGAATCATCTATTACCAGGAGCCGTTCTCTTATCTGACTTATTTGATGGCTTTCGAAAAATTTTCCATTGGCCATAATGAACATATCCACTTTATGCGCTTCCATTCTGTTGTGTTTTTACAGGTTTAGTATGTCAATATTAGTATTTTTTTAAACACTTCCGACTATTGAGTGAAAAAGCTATTTTTACAAAAATTATAAACGATTCATATGACCAGAGGACCCATTTCACAATTCATAGAGAAACACTACCTGCACTTTAATTCTGCCGCATTAGTGGATGCGGCAAAAGGATACGAAGCACACCTCACAGCAGGAGGAAAAATGATGATAACACTGGCAGGAGCGATGAGTACTGCCGAACTTGGAAAGTCATTAGCCGAAATGATCCGTCAGGGAAAAGTAGACATCATTTCCTGTACCGGTGCGAACCTGGAAGAAGATATTATGAACCTCGTCGCACACAAACATTACAAACGCGTCCCGCATTACCGGGATCTGAGTCCGAAGGAAGAGTGGGATTTACTGGAAGATGGTTTCAACCGGGTAACGGACACCTGCATCCCCGAAGAAGAAGCATTCCGCAGGTTACAAAAACACATTCACAAACTCTGGGCAGATGCAGATAAAAAAGGAGAGCGCTACCTGCCCCACGAATACATGTACAAAATGTTATTATCCGGAGTATTGGAACAATACTACGAAATCGACCCACAGGATTCCTGGATGTTAGCCGCCGCGAAAAAAAACCTTCCGATTATTTGCCCCGGCTGGGAAGACTCCACCATGGGAAACATTTTCGCATCCTATTGCATCAAAGGTGAGATTAAACCCACTACCGTAAAAGGAGGCATCGAATACATGACCTGGCTAAGCGACTGGTACCGTAAAAATTCAGGAGGCAAAGGAGTTGGATTTTTTCAAATCGGCGGAGGGATCGCAGGAGACTTCCCCATCTGCGTAGTACCTATGATGTATCAGGATCTCGAATGGAAAGATGTGCCCTTCTGGTCTTATTTCTGCCAGATATCGGATTCAACGACCAGTTACGGTTCTTATTCCGGAGCAGTACCCAATGAAAAAATAACCTGGGGAAAACTGGATATAAACACTCCAAAATTCATTGTTGAATCAGACGCAACCATTGTTGCTCCCCTTATTTTTGCATGGCTGCTGAAATGGTAAAATTTTCGTAATACGTTCGTCAGTTTTTTAGCAATTTTATTATCCACTTTATTAATTTGATAATACTAATTATTGGTACTACTAGAATTGCTATGATATAAACAAAGAATAAACTGCTGATATATTCTTTTCCTAGAATCGCACCGATGCAGGTGCAAACTACTCCCGCCAGAAACAAAGAGGCTAAAAGAAGTGGCGCGATCAAACCGACAAAAGGAGGTACCATTGAATGTAATAAAACTTCAAGTAGCAGCAATGTTATATCCCCGCAAAGACCACCTGCGAAAAACCATTTGCGTTCCTTGTCCTTATCAGGTTGTCGCAACTTGGTTTTGGATCGATTTACCAACGTATCGCTCTTTGCAGGATGTATTTTTACACTATTCTTTATTCCCCCTGATACTGCTATGTTTGATCTTTCTATCAGCAATGGAACAACCACATTGCTGTCCACAGAACAAATAAGATTATCATTAATTGGAGCAGTGCCATTGGTTGAATCAACCGCATACTTCGTATCGCAGTCATTCCTATTATTCACTTTTTCTCTGCCATTCTTCCATTCTACATAAAAACCATTTAAATAATGTCGCTTCTCTACAGAACAGGAATTAAATCCATGAGCGGCTAACAAAATGACAAACATCCTGAATGTACTACGCAGCATAGGTCTTTGTTTCTTTTGCCTCCATCAATCTTCATGCCCATTTCCAGTTTCAACAAAAAATCCCTATTTATAGGGATGTGCATTTTTACAATGCAAGGTGTATGTTTTTTCCACAAAAGCATTTTGATAAGTTAAAATAGGTACACCGCTTTCTTAAGCGCAGATTTTTACTTTTGAGCATATAATACGTAAAGTAAACAATCCGTATGAAAACAAAAGTCAATAAAAAAGTGATAATACTGGGAGGGGGTATTGCCGGCATGAGTGCGGCGCATGAACTCGTGGAAAGAGGATTCGACGTCGCTGTATATGAAATGAAAACAATTGCGGGAGGCAAAGCCAGAAGTATAGGAGTAGAGGGCTCAGCGACAAATGGCAAAAAACTACTTCCTGGTGAACATGGATTCCGTTTCTTCCCCGGCTTTTATAAACACGTAACGGATACGATGGAACGGATTCCTTACCCTGGGAATGCGAAAGGAGTTTTTGATAACCTCGTTGCCACCAGCAGGATTGAAATAGCGCGCTTTACTAATAAAGATATCCTGATGGTATCTAAGTTTCCCACTTCCCGGAAAGATCTCAAGGTACTTATTACATCCGTTTCCGGCGGCAACTTTAATTTAACAAAGGAAGAAGTGGATTTTTTTGCAGATAAGATGTGGCAATTGCTTACCAGCTGTAAAGAACGCAGGCAGGATGAATACGAAAAGTTAGGGTGGTGGGAATACCTCGAAGCGGATCGGTTTTCAGTAAATTACCAGAAATTACTTGTGGAAGGACTTACCCGTACACTGGTAGCTGCAAAAGCTCAATTGGCCAATACAAAAACAGGAGGAGACATTTTGCTGCAACTTATTTTTGACATGTTCAAAGTAGGCAAAGCAAGTGACCGGGTACTGAACGGTCCTACCAACGAAGTATGGATTGATCCCTGGCTAAATCACCTGCGTAAAGCTGGCGTCGACTACCACCTGAATGCGAAGGTACAAAGTATTGCATGTGATAAGGAAAAAGTCATAAGCACTACCATTCTCGAAAATGGAAAGACAGTTGAAGTTTCCGCAGACTATTATATAGCTGCTTTACCGGTTGAAGTAATTACACCACTGATCAACCCATCCATGCTTGCAATTGACCCAACCCTTCAACGCTTACAACAGTTACAAACCCAGGTAGCCTGGATGAATGGCATGCAGTTTTTCCTAAAACAGGATGTCCCCATTATTAATGGACATTGCATTTACATTGATTCACCCTGGTCGCTCACCTCCATTTCTCAAAAACAGTTTTGGAATAACATTAACCTGAGCGATTATGGAGACGGAACCGTAAAAGGCATTTTATCCGTTGATATTTCCGACTGGGAAACACCAGGTATTCTCTACAACAAACCCGCAAAAGAATGCAGCACAAATGAAGTGATGCAGGAAGTATGGACGCAGATCAAAAAAAGTCAGAACCACGATGGCAAGGAATTACTTACGGATGATATGATCCATTCCTGGTTTACTGATCCGGACATCGTAGACCCGAATCCGCATACCTCCATTAACCTGGAACCCTTACTTGTTAACCTTGCAGATTCCTGGCATACCCGTCCAACGTCACATACACGGATATCCAATTTTTTCCTCGCCTCCGATTACATACAAACAAATACGGATCTTGCAACGATGGAGGGAGCAAATGAAGCAGCGCGACGGGCCGTAAATTGCATCATTGCAGTTTCCAAGGTTAAAGCAAGCTATTGCAAAATATGGGACCTGCATGAACCAAACATATTTTCCTTATGGAGAAGAAGAGATGCTAATTATTACAAAAGAGGTTTGCCTTGGAATGGGGATTTGCCTTGGATTATATTAATTCTGCAAAGAGCAAGATTATGGTTTTTCTTTAAACTAGGTATCTAATTATAAACTGTTGTTATTATACTTTTTCGGAAGATGCTTAAAAAATTGGGGTTACATTTTATTCCGGAAAACTATCGAAAAACCGAAGATAGTTATCAGAAGGCAAGGTTGCTGATTAATTCCTGCCTTATTGCCGCTGTGTTTTCATTATTATATGGTGCAATAAGTGCAGTGATTAATTTCAAGGCCGGTGTGTATGCCATGCTGATAAATATTGTTCTTTTTTCGACCATCCCTTTTTTCTTTAAAAAGGGATGGTCACTTATACGTTCTTCCAACTTATTTGCAGCTATCGGAACAATAAGTATTTACATCGTGATCTTCTATTCAGGTGGATTTCGTTCCCAGGTATTACCCTGGTTAGCTTCAACTCCCATCATGGTTTTGCTGCTTGCCGGAAAAAAGAGCGGATGGATCTGGGCTATACTATCCGTATGTGCAACAATATTACTGGGATCGCTGGACATTTGTAAATTCCATTTTCCGGTAACCTATAACCAGGAATGGGAACAATCGTTTACCATATCAACGTATACCGGTCTTGTGTTAATTGTGTTTGTCATCGCGCTCGTCTTTGAAAATGGGAAAAACACGGCACTTCATAAACTGCAATTGCGAACCCTCGAAGTGGAAGAAAAAAACAAAGACATTACAGATAGCATCAATTACGCAAAAAGAATTCAATATGCGATACTTCCACCAAATGAAAAAATCAAAACCATGTTCCCCGAATCATTTGTGCTTTTTCTTCCCAAAGACATTGTAAGTGGAGATTTTTACTGGTGCGGACAATGGGGGCCTCATGTATTGATAGCGGCAGTTGACTGCACGGGCCATGGAGTACCGGGTGCTTTTTTATCGATTGTCGGGTCTAATTTGTTAAATCAAAATGTGAATGAACTTGGTCTGACAAAACCCTCTGTTATTTTAAACAGCTTAAACAAAGGGCTTTCAAAAATAATTCACCAGAACAACAAGAAAGACGCCGTGAAAGACGGGATGGACATCAGTTTGTGCAGTATTAATTACCAAACAAAAAAACTGGAATACGCAGGAGCTTATAACCCCCTATGGTTAATACGGGATATGAAATTTATTGAAATAAAAGCAGATAAAGTTCCAATTGGAGCTTCTTTTGATAATAACGTTCATACTTTCACAAATCACGAAATAGATTTATTGCCGGGAGATACATTTTATTTATTCAGTGACGGTTTTGCAGACCAATTCGGCGGTCATGACGGGAAAAAATTTAAATACAAACAGCTGCAAAACTTATTACTTTCCATTCAATCAAATACCCTGGAAGAACAAAAAGAAATTCTTCATGAAAAAATTGATGCCTGGAAAGGGAACCTTGAACAGGTAGATGATATATTGCTACTGGGAGTGAGGATATAAATTACACCATCAGCCTGGAATAAGTCCTATCCGAAACGTTAATATAAAAACTCCGGAACGCTACTTCTAAAAGGTCCCGGAGTTCGATAAACGAAGTTTGCTTTATCCCTACTTAAAAGCCGACAATGCGGTGATCAGATTTGCACTTGTAATATCAGTAGGATTGAGCGCAATAACCTGGCCGGCAGTTACCGTAGTACTTTGAGAATAATATACAAGCGAGTTAGCAGAATTCGCATCCTGGGCAATCGCAATAACAGTTAGATTCGTTCCAATAGGAATCGCCTGAGATTTCATATTATAAACCTGCATCATGCCATGAATATCCGTGAAAGCAAGATACACATCCAAATTTTGAGTATTGGTTGAGTTGCTTGGGGTCGTGAATGTAATATTTGTAGTAAGACTTGCGCTGGTATATACCTGGGCGCAGCTAACCCACCCCATAATGGCAATATTCATCTGATAAAACAAAGGTTGATTAATAACCTTCGAAAGCGTATCCTGGCTTATTGCCGGGTTCAGCAAGCTTATGTTACTGGTCCAGTCCGTAAAAGCCGGAGTCCCTATACCAGGAAAGCCATAGAATACACTCATTCCACTCAGGAGAGATTTATTCGTATCCAGCATCATTGTGTACTTTTTCCCCGGTCTTAGCACCAATTCCTGAGTTCCTTTAAAAGCACGGATACTTATTTCTCCACCCGTTTCAAGAATTTTCCCACCCCCAACCGAAGGAAGTTTAGAAAGGATCATATCTTTCTCAGGATATATCTCAATCAACTTTAATATAATCGGATAAATTACAGGTTGGGCAGGATTGCCTGGAAACATGAAAATACTCGCATCGCCCGACAGTCGGGTCCCCATCTTGCCAAAGATATATCCCGTTCCCGGAGAATCAACCTGGATCACCTGTACCGGCTGCTGATAGGTGGAATAAAAAGCAGAAGCAGGAGCGTAATCCTGTCCCGGAGTCGGTGTAGCAGCTCTTTGCTTCGTGCAGGAAGGGAATAAAATACTCCCGGAAAAAATCGCCACTCCGATTCCAATCATTACCGTTATTCTATTCATTGTTTTCATATCTATTTTTTAGTTAAAATGTCCTATGACTAATTGTTTTTATATCGGTATAACTGAAAAAACAAAAAAAGATACGGATGATTTTTATAAAAATCTTACTCCTTCCCTACCACAAGCATTCGTTGCGCAACTCCATGCCCACTAATAATACGGCACAAATAAACTCCCGCGCTTAGCCCGCTCGTGTTCAACTGAATAGTACTTTTCCCTGAAAAGCCATCAAAGCTCTCATTTATAAATTCCTGTCTCCCCGTCAGGTCGCTTAGAACAATTCTAATTTTTTCATTCGTGCTGGCGGTGAAACTAACATTCACATTGCCTACTACAGGATTCGGATAGATCATCATATCCAATGGTCCGTTCCATTCATTGACGCCTGTCGGTCCGGAAACCATAACGGGCAGATAGGCATCCACACTGTCATCATATGTACTTTTAAGATTTAATCGTAAGGTATAAGTCCCCTCCGTAAGCCCGTTGGTATTCCAGCTACTCAACAACGAATTTCGCGCCTCAGTAGTAACATCCATTATAATGGGTGTCCAGTTGGCATCTCCCTGTTTCTGATAATACATGCTATAACTTTTATAATTCATCAATACACTGGAAGGGCCTCTGTCAATCCATGCCGAACCATAGATATTTGCAATAGAATTAATATAAATGGGAGCTGGCTGATTAATATTGGCGAACCAGGCAACTCCTCCATCCTTTGCCTGGGGGCCATTTGGCTGAGCAAAAAGAGTCGATTGAACAACAATTAATACGGATTGATCAATTGCTTCCGCCAACGCAACAAGTGAATTGCCAATCACGAAAATGCTGGACTTTTCACTTCGCGCATACGTATAATCCACCAGACCACTGGCAATGGTTGCAGATGAATCTGAGGTCCAGTGATACCCGCCGGTACCATCTACGGTATAGTTGTTTCCATAAACCCTGGAAGTATTCTCCGAACCAATTTCACCCACCTGGCATTTTGAAATGCTTAGCTTCAGATTTTTAAACGTGTAAAAACTCCAGGTCTCAACATACGAATTGTTCAAGATCAATTTCCGGTCACTCAAAGAAGGAACCTGTCCGGAAGAGTAACTTGTACTATCATGTATTCCTGAAACACCCAAAGAATCATTCGCCTTGTCAAACCACAAACCTATGGCCCGGATCTTGGAATTACCAATTGTTACGTCCGAACCGCTGCTGGGCATTAAAGCCCACCAAACCGTATGAGAGGAATCGACCTGAACATTATATTCAACACCCTTCACTCCGGGCTTAGTTTTATTAAACAGGTAGTTATAGGCACTATCACCTTTTCCAAAACTCCAGTTGATCACTGCTGTATCAGGGAACTGATGCCATAATAGTACCGTATCGGCATTTTTTATATTCAGGTTGGAATGATCAGTAATCACAAATTCTCCGGCCTGAGTCGTTCCATTTATTGTGATGGAACCCTTGCTGCTAATACCCGTAGTTGTAAACCCATGCAAAACCATATTTGATTCCACCAATTTGGCAGAATCCGTCACTGTAAAACCATGAGACATAAAATTGCAATTGAAAGTTGTATTATTCATCGTCATTTGAGCCGCTCCACCCAATAATACAGAAAGCTGGTAAAAATCAGTCTGAGGGAATACAAGCGTAGAAGAATTAACAAACACCTGTGCATTTCCAAAGACATACAGATCACCATTATTCGTTACCTGAGAATTAGTGACCCTCAATTGTCCCTGCTGAAGAACATAAATAAATCCCTGATTACTTACACTGGAAGTATCAACCTCCACCTGACCTCCGATAATGATGATATTTCCGGCATTGGTCATGGTAGCTTTACGAATTTTCAATGTACCGCTTACCACAGCAATTGGGCCGGTATGATTAAAGGTGCCGGTGATAACAGTATCCTTAAAGACATATAAGGTATCGGATGCGCTACCCAATCTGAGCTGACCGTTCTGCCCGTTTAATAACTGCTTTTCACTTTTTGCCCTTGATTTGAAATACTGAGCTATTCGCATCTGATAATCATTGCTTTTTGCAGCGGCCAGTTGTTTTGACGAAACCATTGCAGGTGAGCTGGAATTGCCTACCTGGTTTAAAACAGATTGGATACTTTGCTGCGCAAAAATCGATTGAACTGCAGATAATGCAAGAATTACTGTCAACCGGAAAATTTGGAGGAAAAATGATTTTTTCATTTGTTTTTTTAGATTTTGTCTATATAACTAAGAAATTCAAAAAAGACACATTAAAATTTCCATTGTGCTCCGAAACCAAGAGTAAATCCATTTAAATTAAACAAAATAGTATTATTAGCTGTAACCCCAGGAGTGTAGCTTCTTGTCACATTAAGCGTGCTATAATTATAACCAGCTATAGCAATGTTTCCAAAGATTCCGAACCGTTTTCCAAAATAAAAACGGGGCCGTATATACAAAGAATTAATTAATCCTGCTCCACTGGCCTTTGTACCATATACATCATTCACATTAATTGTAAGTACTGAATGACCGGTTGAAAATCCAATTGGCAAGTCAAACCTCCTGGTTCTTAACAAATGATAATTAACAAAGAAACCCCAATTAAAACTTGAAGCACTTCCCATTTTTCCGGTAGCAGTATCTTTGCCCGTAAAAAAATCATCGATGGAAATCCTTCCGCCTACACCAAATCTTTTACTAATACCATATTCTGCACCAATTGTATAAATAGAATTTGCAGCCATTGATTTCTTACTTTCACCCAGTACATTGGTTACCTCGTCATTATAAATACCAAGACTCGCGCCTCCATCAATAACCCATAATTTCTTTCGAAATGATTTCTCCGGAACAGAATCTCTGGCAGTTTCCTTTTGAATCAAATCAGGTTTTTCTTTTACAGTACTGTCCATTTTTATTTTATTTGTTTCAGTTCCTGGTAAAGCAGGGAAACTATCTGCCCTCGAATTTTCACTTGCCGGAACAGTCGCATCCGCTGCCGAAATTTTTTTCTCAGTGGAAGACGAAGTCTGCGGCACTACCTCCTCTGAATGCTCCGCATTTGGCTGTTGGCTATTATTCGTATCTTTTATACTTGTTTTAAGGTAGTTATGAACCTCGTTTTCTTTGGGTTCTACTATTGGCTGTTCTCTGTTACCTATTGGTTCCCCGCTGTTGGCTGTTCGCTCTTCACTAACTGCATTACTTTTCAATTTAGCAGCTGATGCGAATACCTCTCTGTTTTCTTTATTTTCATTCTTGCTTTTATTATTTTTCTCCGGAGCCTTGGATGCTGAAAGGCCTGCTTCAGACCGATGAGCAATAGAACTTTGAACGCGATCAAGATTTTGCACATTTTTTTCACTTCCTTTAACCTGTGCTCTATTCATTTGTCCAGATTCAGAAATCCACTCCGCATGTTTTTCTATTGACGGAAGAGGAGGTTTCTCTTGTCGCCTGCCCAGATTTTCATCAAAATCCTTACGGTTCATTCTTACTTCTTTCGTCGCTGGCTTAGTGTAGATGCTATCCTTTTTACTTAACTCAGAAACTGATTTGCCACCGGAATAGTTCATATAGACAAGACTTCCTGTCAGTGCAATAGTACCCACAATAGAGCCAAGCAGGAAAGGTGTTTTCGCATAAAAAGGAGTATGTAGCGTTTTAAAGTTCTTCAGCAGTTTCTTAAAATCCCGGCCCTTTGCAATCTCTTTTGAGTTGATCTCTTCCCTATCGATGTATATCTTTCTGTTCGCCATGACCTAAGAGTTAGTGTTAATCATTTTTTTCAATTTATCGATCACCCGGTATACCTTCACCTTCGCATTATTCTCCGTTATTTCCAGAATATCGCCGATTTCCTTAAATGCTCTCTTCTCAAAAAAACGCATTTCAATCAACTGGAGTTCTTCTTCCGGAAGCCGGCTGATAACTTTGGTCAGCTTTGCATATTGCTGTTCAATAAGGAAACTATCAATATCGTCTACAATCTCCTGAATACCCTCCGAGTCAATACTGACACAACGCTTTTTCTCGTTCTTTTTCACAAAAGTGATCAACTCGTTATGGGCGATCCGGTATAACCAGGAAGAAAACGGAACATCCCGGTATACATATTTGTTCAAATTACTCATAGCCTTTAAAAATACCTGGGAAGTAATGTCAAACGCGTCCTCCTTCTCATCAATACGTTTATGAACAAAGCGAAAAACAGATTCGTAATATTTTTCATACAGAGGAGCAAAGTTTCCTGGATCAAGCTTTGCCGATTCGATTATACTCAGCTCTACCTGTTGTTCTTCTTTGCTTACATGAAAGCTGGAAACAATTGGCATACTCAATACTACATCCATTTTTCCTCTATTGCAAATTTCATCAGTTACCTTATATACCCTTATAACCAGGATTTGTAAAAAAGATACAGGATAATTTGATTTTTATAATTGAAATCAGATCGAATGATAAAAAAATAATGAAATGAAAATAAAAAACGTCATTATATATTAATTGATCTTATCAGGAAAAACATAAATCATTTTCCTTCTTTAAAGAAAAATCACCAATCAGAAAAAAAATAAAGTATACTGCATGCCTCTAAAATAAGCACGTACAAAGGTTTTAGAAAAAATAAATTATTCTCAGCGAAAAAAAAATTCATTCTAAATTCCGCGACGATGCCAAATCACTTCACTGTTGTTAACAAACGTATGTTAAAAAAATAGCAGCGAATATTTTTTTGTCAGTAGAAATTTTTGTTACTTCGTATTAGTAATTAACTAAAAACTAAAAACCATGGCTAAGAAAGCAGCAAAAAAGAAAGCAGCTCCTAAAAAGAAAGCAGCTAAGAAAAAAGCTTCTAAAAAGAAGTAATAAAAAACCCTCCGAGAATCGGGGGGTTTTTTTATGCTAAAAACTTAGCCCGAATTGCTCACAAATCCTCCGCCCTCTCAACGCCAATGCCAGGTTTACCACTCAGTACAATTTTCCCTTCCACATAGCTCAACCCCTTAAACAAATCTTTTTTAATTAACAAAGGACCATCCAGATCTACCCAATCTGCCAGTGAACTTAATTGTGCCGCTGCAGAAATCGCACAAGAAGTTTCCGACATACAGCCAATCAGAACTTTCAAATCATACTTTTTTGCCTGAAGAATAATTTTATGTGCTTCATTCAAACCGGAACATTTCATCAGCTTTACATTGATACCGTGAAAACAGTCCTTTATTCTTTCCAGATCAGCATAACGCTGGATAGATTCATCCGCTATAATCGGTAGTGGACTTCTCTCCTTTAACCAGACCGCTCCCGCAAGATCTTCTTTTTTCAAAGGCTGCTCCACAAACAACACATTCTTATCCTTCAACCATTGAATACGTTCCAGGGCTTCTTCTTTGTTTGTCCACCCCTGATTAACATCCACAGATATAGCTTTATCGGTATAAGACCGGATCGTATGGACGATGTCCACATCATTAACACCTCCCAACTTCACTTTTAAGATCTTAAATGCGTCAGCATCTTTTAGTTTTTCCAGAATAACCTCCGGTTCATCCATCCCAATAGTGATCGAGGTATTCGGTGCTTCATACCCCTTCAGGTTCCAGAACTCATAGCAAGGTTTTCCTTCTAGCTTTCCCTTCAAATCATGAAGCGCAATGTCAATACTTGCTTTAGCAGCAGTATTTTTTTCTTCGATCAAATCAATTCTGTTTAACAACTCTTCCAGATCCAAAGGAAATTTGTATTCACTAAGTATCTTTTTAGCCTTACTTAAAAAACGAAGAACCGTTTCGGCACTTTCACCAAGATACGGAGGCATGGAAGCCTCGCCATAACCAATAATACCTTCACAACTGATCTCCGTAATAACTACCGCAGTGGTATTGCGGGAATACAGGGCGATCTTAAAGGGATATTTAAACTCCAGGGTATGGGGAACAGAACTCAGTTTCATCTGTATATATTTCTCTAGTTTTTAATGTCATATGGGATAAGCCATATTCGTAATCGATTTTTGTATGCCAACGGTTTATGGCTATTTCATATTTAAAAATTATGTACGTTTGCAGACAAACCAAAACACATCTGCAATGTTAAAGAAACTTATCTTATTAGTTACGATCACCGCCTTAATTACCGGAACTGGCTGTGGCAATTCAAAAAAGGGAAGTAATGAGATTCCCGGCATGTCCGCTTACGACCTAAGTGCTCTGGGAACACCGGCCACCATCAATGTGCCCGATACAACCAAAACCAAGCTGGAAACATCGGCACAAAGTTCAGGTTCAATGGTTATTAAATCCGGTAAAGATTTCCAGATCAGTATCACGCCGGGAGATGGCGACCTTACACTTAAAAAAGGTGATGTTTCTTCCGATGAAGTCAAAAAATTCAAACGCTATTTAGTAGATGAACCAAACTCATTAGTATGGGAAGCACAGGTAAGCGGTCTTGAACCTGAATTCCATTTTTACACAGTTGTGAAAGTCGGAAATGACAGCTATGTCATAGAAGATGTAAAAGACGCCGATTCTTTTTCAGAAAAAGCCATTCAGAAAATGAACGACGCTGCTAAGAGCCTCCGGGCAAAGGAGGCGAAAACTTCTTAAGTAACAAACGTTCTTAAACAAAAGAGTCCTCCGAAAAACCGGAGGACTCTTTTTATATCATAACAATTCCGTCTATTTAATAATATCCAACCGTTTCACAACCCTTTCCTGAGAAGTGAGAATAGCTAAATAATAAGTACCCGCCGCTAAGTTTTGAGTATCGACAGTAATTTTATCGAGCATATTATTTGTTTGCTGCCAGACTATTTCTCCAAGAACATTCATTAACTGTATTTTTTGAACAGCAAGAGAGTTGAGTTCGACACTGAATGAACCGGAAGCCGGATTTGGATAAATCTTAACATTGCTTGTAGAGCTCAAGCCGTTTATACCCGCAGTGCCACCTTGCTCTACCACGACCGAATCGGCAACCGCATTAAACGAAATAGCCGAATCATTGCTATTAATTGCTTTAACTTGAACAGCCGAGAGCATAAGCGTTTTGAATATCCGCCCCGAAGTTCTCATTCCAATATCATCCTTCATTCCAATATTTAAAGTGGCCACTGTACCAGAACCTGAGATATCCTGATGATCAGTCCGTGTAATACCTACCTCCAACTGACCATTTAAGCCAAAGTTCTTGGTAATGTAAATCAGGTTACTTCCATTGGATCCCAACCACGAACCATTCAAGGACAAACTAATTTTAGAAGTATCCACGATTGTCGGATCGTAGGTAATACCAAAAGCTATTCCATAGATATCATTTACCTTGTTGGTACTGGAGCCCAGAGAAATCGGCACAGCAAGCATGGTACCTGAAAAAGTAGTATCAACCGGAATATTGAATTTCAAATCCGGTAAACCATTTATATAATCAGGTTGCCTCATTCTCAGGTTATGCGTTAAACCATAATTTTGAACAATAGCGGTGGTGTCATGAAAGTCAATGATGCCATCCCCATTGCAATCTGCGAATTTATCGTTCACCCCAAGACCAGGTAAGGTCTGGGTCCAATTAGCAGCTGCTTGACCAATCCAGTTAATAGTAGGAGTTGTACGTGCAGCACCGACGTTACCATATCCCAATCCCAGCGCCAGCATGTCATAATTATTGGCTATGCCATTCTCATCCGCATCTCCTGGCCAGACACAGCCAGGACAAAGAATGGTCACCGTTTCTACAGCAGTAGTCGAACAACCGTTTAAACCAATTGCTGTTACAGTATAATTTGTAGTTATCAAGGGGTCAGCCAAGGGGTTGGATATAGTCGTGCTATTCAGTCCGGTAGCAGGGCTCCACAAATAGCTTACCCCTCCACTTACAGATAACTGAGCACTTTGTCCCGGATTTATTGTATCATCTTTCCCCACATTGACTATGGGACCGTTTAAACCGAGAATAGTCGCCGATGTGGTAGCTGTACAACCATTTGCAGCAGTTACTGTTACCGTATATGAACCGGCAGCGAGGCCAGATTGATTTTCTGTGGTTGTTCCATTATTCCAGGTAAATGTCAAACCGGTTCCAGTTGCTGATAAAACTAGAGCACCATCTGTTTTTCCTTGACACGTATTTACCATACTTTGTAAGGATACACCCGGCGCAGTAGTATTAGCAAGAACAGCGACAGTTGCAGTTGCCGTACAACCATTGCTGGATTCAGTAACAACTAAAGTATACACCCCAGCAGTAGATACGACATAGTCTGCATCTGCCGGACCTCCTATCCATTGAAAATCCACGCCCGGCGTACTCGAATGTCCCATTAAAATTACGCTCGATGCTATGCAGGTAAGTTGCTGGGGAGTAACAATGCTAATATCCACAGAACACTGCGCTTTCACAGCTATTGTGTCAATGAAAGCAATTAAAATAAATAGAATTGCCTTCCAACTAATTCCGGAACAAACCTTGTTATTCCTCTTGTCTTTGTTTTTCATTTTTCTCATTTGTTAAGTTAATTAATTTAAACTGGTTTCTCTTGTTTTCCCGATCCGCACTTTTTATGCGCTTTGTTTTTATTAAGATTAGTTTGTCCATGAATTCACGGTACAAATATGAGAGTACTTTCTAGCAAAATAAATAACATTTATTTACATTTATAAACATATTTACAAAGAATGTAAGGCATAAACTATTAATAATCATTTATTTACACATAAATTACAATGTATAAAATATCATAAATGAATAATTCAAAACTAGTAGAACTCTACAAAACCCTTGCAACTATTGAAAAGAAGCAATTCGGATTATATGTTAATTCTCCCTTCTTTAATACGAATAGACAGGTTATTCGACTCAACCAGTATATCCACTCCGCCATAGAAACAAATAAGGAAGATCAACTCGACAAGACAAAGACCTTCATTCACCTGTTCGGAAAAGGCAAATACGATAAACAAAAAGTAAGCACCGTCATGACTTTCCTGATGAGTCTTTTGGAAAATTTTATTTCACAGCAAAAAATTGACAAAAAACATTTTTTGCAAAAAGAACAGTTGCTGATAGAATTACGAGAACGAAACCTGGACAAACATTTTATCAGTAACTCCAATGATTATCACACGAAGCTTCAAAAGAAAGAAATACAGGATTCGAACTATTTCTATGAACACTATGTGCTGGAAAGAGAATTAGACCAGTTTTTTCTGAAAAAAGCGGTTCGAAAAAATGACGAGAGCTTACAACATATGTCCGACAACCTTGATACCTTTTATCTCTCCGAAAAACTAAAAAATTTATGCGAAATGGTCAACCGCAAAAACATCATTGGAGCAGAATATGACCTGAAGCTGTTAAAAGAGTTACTGGCCTATATCCATGAAAATACACAACACTTTCGTACCATCCCAGCAGTATACATCTATTATAAAATCTTACTACTTCTTCTGGAAAGTGAAAAACCGCTTCATTTTACAGAATTGAAACAAGCCCTTGATAAATGCCACAAGCTTTTTTCAAAAGAAGAAGCACAACTCATGTATTTATACCCTCAAAATTATTGCATAAAGAAAATAAACAGTGGCAAATCGGAATACCTGCTGGAGCTTTTTTCAATTAATGAAGCTTTGCTAACCGGTGAAATTATATTCGAAGGAAAGTACTTATCCCAATGGGACTATAAAAACATGATCTCCGTCGGTCTAAAACTAAACAAGTTCGAATGGACGAAAGGATTTATTGAACAATACAAAATCCGCATGGCTCCGGAGTTCCGGCAAAATGCTTATGAGTACAATCTGGCCCTTTTCCATTTCGCCAAAAAAGATTTCAAAAGCGCATTGAAATTATTACAGCTGGTGGAATTTACAGACGTATTTTACCACATAGGTTCCAAGTCCATGTTACTTAAGATTTATTATGAATCCGAAGAGGTAGAATCCTTTTATTCCCTTGTGGATGCTTTTAAAGTTTACCTGGTCAGAAATAAAAAAATCTCCGTATATCAGCGACAGATGTATCAAAACCTACTCAAATACACCAAACAAGCCTTTAACCTGAAGGTAAAAACGGGAGGCGCGTCTATACCTTCTAACGAAAAAGCAGTTAAAAAATTAAAAGCGGGAATTGAACGAAATAAAAATCAGGCAGATTTTTCCTGGCTCTTGGAAAGAGTGAATGAATTAGCAAATTAACATATTGGCTAATTAATTAGCCTCCATTTTATTCTTATACCTTTTGCGATCATTCTCATCCAGGTATATTTTTCTCAGGCGTATGGCCTTGGGGGTAATCTCTACGTATTCATCTCCCTGAATATATTCCATCGCTTCTTCCAGTGAAAAATTTATTTTAGGAGCTATCCGCATTTTCGCATCACTACCCGAGGCCCTCATATTCGTGAGTTTTTTCTCCACACATATGTTCACCAGCAAATCATCCGGACGAATATGTTCTCCAATGATCTGACCAGCATAAACCTCTTCTCCCGGCTCCACAAAGAATTTCCCGCGATCCTGCAGATTATTAATTGAGTAACCCACAGAAGTGCCTTTTTCCTTGGAAATCAATACTCCTGCAATGCGGCTTGGAATTGGGCCTTTCCAGGGCTCAAACGCTTTAAAGCGATGTGCCATAATGGCTTCACCAGCGGTAGCTGTCAATACATTATTACGAAGCCCAATAATACCGCGGGAAGGAATATTAAATTCCAGGTGAAGTAAATCACCCTTAGGCTCCATCATAATCAAGTCGCCTTTACGCTGTGAAACAAGGTCAATCACTTTACTCGATGTTTCCTGGGGGGTATCTACTGTCAATACCTCAATAGGTTCATGCTTGATTCCATCTATTTCCTTAACAATTACCTGGGGTTGTCCCAATTGTAACTCATACCCTTCTCTTCTCATTGTTTCAACCAGAATCGAAAGATGAAGAATACCACGTCCGAAAACAATGTACGAATCAGGAGATTCCGTTTCTTCCAGGCGCATCGCCAGATTTTTTTCCAACTCTTTAAACAAACGATCCCTTAAATGCCGGGATGTTACAAACTTTCCATCTTTACCATAAAAGGGAGAATTATTAATAGTAAAAAGCATACTCATAGTCGGCTCATCAATATCAATAGGAATAAGGCCTTCCGGTTTTTCATAATCTGCTACCGTATCACCAATATCAAAACCTTCAATACCCGTGATAGCGCAAATATCGCCGGCTCTTACTTCAGCAGCCTTGGTTTTTCCCAAACCGTCAAAAACAAACAAATCTTTTATACGTCCCTTTACAATCGTACCGTCACGTTTAACCAGTGACATGGGCATGTTTTCTTTCACAATTCCACGGTAAACCCTGCCAACTGCAATACGTCCTACAAAGGAAGAATAATCCAGGGAAGTGATCTGCATCTGCAACGATCCCTCCCGGAAAGGAGCCGAAGGTATTTTTTCAATAATCGTGTCAAACAAATAAGTGATATTATCAGTCGGAGTTTTCCAATCCGGACCCATCCAACCCTGTTTTGATGAACCGTAAATAGTTGGAAAATCCAATTGTTCCTCTGTTGCATCCAGGTTAAAAAACAGATCAAAAATAGAATCATGCACTTCATCCGGACGGCAATTCGGCTTGTCCACCTTATTGATCACCAGAATTACTTTCAGGCCCTGTTGTAAAGCCTTCTGTAATACAAAACGGGTTTGGGGCATAGCGCCTTCAAAAGCATCCACCAGCAATAGCACCCCATCCGCCATATTCAGCACACGCTCCACTTCACCACCAAAATCGGCGTGACCAGGAGTATCGATAATATTAATTTTTGTCCCCTTATAAATAACCGAAACATTTTTCGCCAGGATAGTAATCCCCCGCTCCCTTTCCAGGTCATTGTTATCAAGAATAAGCTCACCTGTCTCCTGGTTATCACGAAAGATCTTCGAAGTGTGCAGCATTTTGTCAACCAGTGTCGTTTTGCCATGGTCAACGTGGGCAATAATAGCGATGTTACGTATACTTTGCATAGGTCCTCTTTTAGCGAGGTGCAAAGGTAACACTAATTTGGCCAGCTTTGATGATGCCTGTGTTATTTCTTTTCAGCCGGAATAGCTGGAGTCTCCATCAGATATACTTCTGAACAATCCCTATACCGTATGGGATTTGCAGGCAATTTCTTCACACGGGACTTGATGAGTCGGTAGTTCTCATCGTACCAAAGCATCAAGATGGGAGCGTCATTCATCATCACCTGTTCAGCCTGAGAAAAAAACAAATAACTCTCATCACGGGTTTTAGCCATACGTCCTTTTTCAAATAATTTGTCAAACTCGGGATTTTTATACCGGGAAGTATTCGGATATGAAGGTTTGTCAAGTGTAGCAGGAACCGGAGCTCCATAAAAAAGCCATAAAAAATTCTCCGGATTAGGGTAGTCCGCCAGCCATGCATTCAAAACCATGTCCGCACGTGCGTACCTGGAATCATCCACTTTTTGAGCAAAGGTCTTCACTTCAAAATCAACCCGTATACCCAATACTTCCATAAGTTGCTTCTGCACCTCAAGCGCCACTTTAGTGTTTTTGGCACCTCCGCTATTCAAAACTATTTTCACACCGGGAAATACCTTTTTATCTTTGTAACCGCTTTCATAAAACAAGCGGTTGGCCATATCCGGGTTATAATCATATCCCTTAATCTTCGTTATATCATATTCCCGGAAGGAAGGTGGTGTAATCCCATATATTCCGGGACCATATGCCTCTCCTTTCAACACTTCGTCTATAATTTTATTCCGGTCAATGGCATAACTGATTGCCTTTCGAACACGCTCATCATCAAAAGGGGGACGGGATAAATTAAACTCCAGGAAATGGCAGGCCATTTCAGGAGTACGCTCCAGGATATAACCGGTATTTTTGCTCTTGAATTGCTCAATCTGTTCTTCCACTAATGTACGCACCGATTCCGAAGGCAAACCCAGAACAACATCTACTTCTCCTTTTTCAAAAGCAGCCAGTTGATCTGCTTTTGTAGCCGATGATTTGATCACCAGGCTATCCACAAAAGGTAACTTATTACCGAGCGAATCCGAACGATGATAATTAGGGTTTTTTAACAAAACCAGATTACCTGCCTGTTTGTCCTGAACGGAAAACAAAAAAGGTCCCGTACCAATATGGAGCTGATTGCCGTATTTTTCAACGCCTTCCCGCGGCACAATGGATGCGGGAGCGCTGGCCAGGATATTCATAAAAGACGTACTCGGAGCCTGAAGTGTAATTTGTACAGTCGTATCGTCAATCACCCGAATGCTTTCGAGACCTGCCGCAGGCTTCCCTTTGGAGGAAGCCTGGTAGAATTCCTTAGCGCCTTTAATATTATTGTTCAGAGTCGCATTAAAATTGACATTATCCGGACTCTGGGTACACAATAGCTCAAATGAATATTTCACATCTGCGGCTTTTACTTCACGGCCCTTGGATCCTGGGAAACAAGCATCGTCCTGAAAAAAAACACCTTTTTTAAGATGAAAGGTATAAATTGTACCACTCTCATCAATTTCCCAGCGTTCGGCGATACTTGGACGAATTGTCAGATCACGCATATTAAACTTCACCAATCCCTCATAGATCTGGTTCGTCACAAAAACAGAAACCGCATCTGAAACAGAAATGGGGAACAGGCTCTCACACTCTTCTGTTTCACTGATAGTGAGGGTTCCACCATACAAACGTCCGCCTTTCCCAGGCAGCTGTTTTTTTTTGCCCCCCCCCCTGAGCACGCAACCAGGAACACACACGCAGAAAAGACAAGAAAACAGGCGGTTTTTCGTAGCATAGATAAAATAGGATCTTTGCCCTATATTAATTTAATGAATGCAAGGATAAGATA
>JABDFG010000039.1 GCA_013286655.1 Bacteroidota bacterium | reverse complement strand
AACTATAGGTGACCGTTGAAGTTTGAGAAAAAGTATAGGTGCCAAAACCTTGAGGAAAATTAGAACTCCCTGAGCCAACAAGCGGATCAAATCCGGCCAGCGTCATAGAGGCTGTCCCATTTAGACTAAGGAGACCACCATCCAAATCACTGATAATGGTATTGTTTTGTATGTTCATATTGAAGCCCGTGTTAACCGTTAAGTTATCCGGAAAGGCAAAACAACTGGGGGCCGCCGATGTTGCAAAAGCAGTACCTCCTATCATGGTCCAAACCGTTCCGGCTCCTCCTAATACGGAACTGGTGTTAGGGCTTGCGGAATACGTAAGTCCGGAAGTAATGGTACCCACAAAATTTACATTTCCGGTTAATCCGAATGAATTATAGGTATTTCCCAGCGTTAAATTAACCAAGGAATGATTCCCTCCTGCCCCCGATTGGTTGACTATGACACTGTTAGCAATTGAGGTAGTAGCCGTTGCAATAAAGTCTCCCGATAACGTTTTCGTACCAGCAACGCTGAATGTCACCGTAGAAAAGGAAACTGAAGCGGAATTTAATGTAAGGGTCTGACTGGCTCCATTAAATGTTGTAAGTCCTGCGGTTGAAGTATAGGTGCTTCCATCATTGTTAAGCGTAAAGTTGCCCGTATATGTTTGGGCAAAGGCCGTGGATACTGCCGTATTATTGGTCACTAAAAAAGTACCCAGCACTGTTATTGTTCTGTTTAGTCCGCACCCGGCGGGAGCATTAATGGTTAGGTCACCAAACGTAGGGGTATTCGCTCCGCTGATGGTTGGAAAGGAGGTGCCATTCAGTGTTGTGGCACAACCAGAGGCGGTATGAAGATTAAATAAAACGGGAGTAGAATTGTTTACGAGGTTTCCACCAATCGTTAAAGAATGTTCAATCGCTCCTCCTGCCTGAAGCGTAGCTCCCGTATTTACGGTCAAATTTCCACTGATCACCATGGTTACCGCAACAGCGGAGTTTCCAATTATCAGACCGCCCGATGCGCCACCTCCAACTGTTATTGCAGCAACTGAATACGAATAAAGAGGATCCATCGTAATGATTTGCGCATTCTGAATATTAAACGTATTCAAACCATTCGTAAAGTCTGAGGGGGCGGGTGCAGGGGTCCAGGAACCAGGAGCGCTGAAAAGGCCTGCGGCAGTATTGGAAGTAAAAGTGGTTCCAAAACTTCTGCCAGCCATTATGATAATCAAAAAACTGAACAGTATGCTTTTTTTCATTTTCGAGCCGGAATATTTCTAAAACCGATTAACTACCACACCTGCTTACGTTAAATCCATGCTAAGGTTACACAAAACGATCTTGGAGGGCAAAGTTACACAAAAAAGACAATACGGCGTCAGGGCGCCCGTGCTAAGTACTTAATTGTGAGTTACGTAGTACAGATATCAGAAAAAACACCACTATTTGCCGATAGTTATTCAGTTTATAACTATTTGACAACCAACTTCTGATTATATACGCTGTTGTCCGAAGTAGCGACGATTAAATAGATGCCCGGAGTGAGCTTGTGATCTGGGTCAACTGCGACTAACTCATTAATGCCCTTTTGAACCACCACAACGTTTGCATAGATTTCTTTATCCGATATATCACGCACGACCACTAAAATTTTCTTATCGGTCGCCGAAGTGATGCTTAATAGTGAAGATTGTCCAAAAGTGGCCGGATTAGGGTATAAAAGATATTCTGCCTCCGCATCCATCGTAACCGGAACAATTTTAGAATAATTGAATTTGCCGTCAAAATCAGTTTGTTTCAAACGGTAATAAGATAGCCCCGGATAAGGTGAGCTGTCTACTGCTGAATATTTTAACAGCACCGAACTATTGCCCGCTCCTTTTTCGCTGACTACCTTTTCAAAATTTACCGCGTCCCGTGAACGTTCAATTGTGAATAATGCATTATTTGTTTCCGAAGCAGTCGCCCAGTTCAGGTCAACATACTGTTTATTCATACTTGCATTGAAATCCAAAAGGCTAATGGGCAAACCGACTCCTACAGGAGCGGCAGCAACTCCACTGAAGGAGGTCACGCCATTCCAGGTGAGGGTGTGAGTTGAGGTGTTCAGCACCCATGTACCTGTTGATGCTGTTTGCAATGGAGGCGTTGTTACTGCAGATACTTTTGCAGGCATTATCGTGCTCTCTGTACCTACCACATCGGAAGCCAGGTAGCTGTAAATCAAGTTATAGCTGATTGCGCCCGAAATACCTGTAGGCACTACGTCCCACCACCTGTTGAGGTAAGCAGAAAAAGTATTCGCAAAAACAGGTGGAGTCGTATTCAGATTATTATTATACCAGGTTGCTCTTACATGTATTGCGACATTCGCTCCGGCAGCTAATGTCCCGCTGTTTAGCTGAAAACTGAAAGGGGAATAATTTGTCACGTCTCCCAGAGGGATGTTGAAAGCCGTCCCAAGACTGGATGTAATATAATCCAACACCACGAACCCCGCTCCGTCTGCCTGAATATAGGAACCGGAACTTCCTCCACTGATTGTTGCAGTACTCCCCAGAGTAAGTAAATTGGCTCCAAGTACCAGGTCCCCGGTTGTCATGGTAAGCGCACCTGTTACCGTGATCCCTTCCTGCAAATCAAGCAGGCTTGCTGCAGAACCGAGTTGCAGGGTTAGATTATTATATACTTCAGGAGTAGTTCCTGTAATGTTCTGAGTTCCGGTATAATTAAAACTAACCGTACCCGTCCCACTATTGAATGTACCGTTGTCCGTCCAGCTTCCATACACATTCAATGTATTCGCTCCACTCATGGCAAGTGTCGCTCCATTATTGATCGTCATATTTCTGCAAACTGCACCAGCAGCACTAATTACCGGCATATTAGATGCTCCTGAAGGCACCGTTACATCCGTAGTAGTTGTTGGCATAGTATTGCACTGCCAGTTGCCAGAAGTCATCCAATCTGCACTTGTCCCCCCTTGCCAGGTCCCATAAGCAGCAATTGTAACTGTGTTAGTAGCGGTAACGGCACTGCATCCTCCCGAAGAGGCGATCGTATTTGTTACCGTATAGGTGCCCGGCGTACTTGTTGCTACATTGACTTCACCCGTAGAAGTACTCACAAATACCAAGCCTGCTGTCGAAGAAAATGTTCCGGCAATTCCGCCTCCACTAAAAGAGGGAAGTGCATCTGCACCATTTGGACAATAAGGGTTTCCAGCATAGCTAAATGTTGCTACGGGTAAGGGGGTAACGGTTACCGGACTCGTTCTTGCAGCGCCTGTACCTGGACACCCGTTTATTGCAGATACGCTGATGGTACCACTTGTGGCAGTGGCGCTAAAACTAACACTTACCGAATTTCCTGTTCCGGTAATTGTGGCACCGGTTCCACTATAAGACCAGGAATAGGAAGTTGCAGTAGCCACCGATGGAACCGTATAAATATTACCACTGGAACCCTGGCATACGGGTGAGGGAGCCGAGGTAAATGCGGCTGGTTGTGCCGGTACACTCGGGAATGCAACACTCACTGTGCTACTGGATGTACAAGACCCGCTCGTGATCGTCCATTGAAGCGTATAGGAACTGTTACTGGTACCGACGAAAACTGAGTTGAACGCAGTGGGCGAGGAAATATGACCACCGGTTCCTGAAACGATCGTCCATAAACCTGCTCCGACGGCCGGGTTATTTCCCTGCAGGGTATATGTTGTGACACTGCACAGAGAGGGCGCGGTACCTGCGTTTGAAGTGGTGGGAGAAGCATAAGCCGTTACAATTGTACCATCCACTACTCCAGCAACAGAACTACCATTATAGGTAAAACCGGTGAGTTGATATGCTCCTGCAACGGCTGTTGGCAACGTATAGGGAAGTGAAGTCACGACAACCGGAGTTTGAGCAACCCCATTAATATTATAACTCAGTGTATAATTAAGCGTAATGCCAGAGGAAGAAGTGAACGTAACTGGTATTCCCGCTGTTCCACATATAGCTCCTGCCGGAGATAAGGTTGCAATAGGCCGGGTATTGGTGATACTGCCTATGGAAAAATTCGTCGGCGTTGCAGAGAGATTGACTGAGCTCGTGCTGGTAACGGATCCTGTGCTATTCGTTCCTGAAGTCGTTGAAGTCAATGCCACCCAGGAAGAAGTACCCGAATTATATTGAGCTGCACGCATATCCGGCAAGCCGTTTTGGGTCATGGTCCCATTCAGATTACTTTGAGGATCCCATCCCATTGTTACCTGAGCTGTATTGGAAGCTGTGGTTGTTACACTCCAGTATTCCTGATTGTTCAATACCACTAAAGGAGCCGTCAGAGAAGTTGCAGTGGGATTTGGCGTAAAATAAGTCGCTGCCCAGGAAGAAGTACCTGTTGTTGAGGAAGTAAGGGTAAAATTATGTCCCTTTGTTGTTCCTTGTCCTATTGGGAAGAGGAAAGTACCGCCATTATTGATCTGCTTGGTGAGCGGACCATTCACAAATGAAGTGGAGCTTCCTCCACTTGGGGTAACTGCTGTAGAAGACGTATTCGAAATGGTTAAATTATTTGTTGCAGTAGTGGTAATAATCCCGCTGGTTAATAGTAAACTTCCATTTACCGCAACATTCCCATTGGTTCCTATGGACAATCCGGCCGCATTATTAATTTCCAGGTTGTTCAAACTATTGGCACCATTGAAATCTCCTGTCGGACCGCCCAGCGTCTGGGCCGATGATCCGGCAAAAGTAACCGTTGCTGTACTTCCTGTACCGCTTAAGAAAGCTCCGGTAGTATACCGCTGCAGGGAACCATCGACTGTCAGGTGCCGGTTGTTCACACTGTTATCCACTGTCGGGCCGTTAATAATTAAATTATTACAAATGGTCAGATCTGAATTTGGCAAAGTGCGGGTACCTGTTCCTAAGAAGGACAGATTCGGTAAAGTCGTGAAACTATTTAAAATTAAGGTATAAGAACCCGTTCCCCCAAACTGTAACGTTCCATTCCCTGAACAACTCAGGAAGGAAGTAAATGTACCTGCAGGCAGATTACCACTCTCTATATAGAGCGTTCCTGTACCCAAAATCGGATCACCCGACACTGTTCCGAAATTATGACCGAAAGTAGGAGAAACTACTTTCAAGGTACCGGTTCCGGTGATGGTGGTTGTGTATGCATTGCAATAATTTACGTTTGTGGTAACCGTATTTTGTATGATAACGATGTATCCATTTGGTCCGCCAACCGGACAGGCTGGAGAGCCTAACAAAGGAGTCCAAATAGTATTATCAGACCAGTTTCCATTGCTGTTGGACTGATAAGTTGGTATTTGATTCGGGATTGCCGCATTTGTACCGGCAGTATAATCCCCATTCAGACTGCTGGTACCCGCAGGATAGTTAAAGGTAACCTGGTGAGTAGTGCTATTATCGTTTGCCGCCTTATTCCAGGTAGTACCCGGAAGCTGCAGCCAGGCTGCAATATAGGAAGATTCTGTTCCTCTTACATCGGAAGATAGGTAACTCAGTACCATGCTTCCGTTAAAACCGGTAATCAGACTTGTTACATTCCAATAATATTGTAATACGTTTGTAGGATCTAATACGGAAGGATGGTAAGTATTGACGGGATTAACAGTTATTGAACCGCTACCGGTTGCATTAATTGATAATGCAGCAGGCGTATATTTCCCGTTAACGCCCACGGGGAAGGTAAAGGAGGTTGTGGAAGAAATAACCGGAAAATTTTTTGTTACGCCAAGGCTGGTTGCAACTCCATCCGATTGAATCATCTTGCTTGAACTGAAGGATGTACCCCCAATATTAGAAGTGGAACTCAATTCCAGGTTATAAGATTGAATATTGAGTATGCCCGAAGTTAATACCAAATCATCCGATTCAAAACTGATGCCATTTAAGAGAATAGCTCCTGCACTATTATTAATCACCAGCCTTCCAAACGGACCGGTTCCCGAAATTTGCTGTTGCGAGGTACCGGCCATACTTATTCCTCCCGTTACGTCATCATCGGTAAAGCTACCACTGTTTGAAACAGAACCTCCATTTAATACAGAAAGAATATTAGAACCAAGCGCCAGGGTTCCACTTCCAATGGTCAGGTTACGGTTAACATTGAAACTGCTGCTTGGCGTCAGCGAAACAGAGGGAGATACGTTCAGATCGTAGAAATTGGTGACCGTAGTACCGGTAATAGTCTGAGTGGCTCCGTTGAATGTTGTCAGGTTCGTTCCATAGGTGTAAGTTCCGCTATTTGCTAAGTTACCACCGATCGTAACATTTACGTTATTTGAGTTAAGTGTAGTATTTGTATTCAGGGTCAAATTTCCATTCAATAGTAAAGGGCTTACCATCAGCGTTAACGTGGAAGGCTTTGCCGCAGAGATACCTGTAATTGTCAAATTATTAAGTGTACAATTGGCATCCATCTTAAAACTGGCCGTTGCATTCCCAATGGTGTTATCAAAGACAATCGTTCCCCCGGTAACAGTGGAGCTTGCCGGCCTCAGGTATAAATCGCCATACGTTGTCCCAGAACCCCTGGATATAGTAAGCGTACCTGCAGACATGGTAAAAGAACTACCCGTATTCAGCACCTCCAGTTTAGCATTCGTTAAATTGGCCACATTATTGCCTTTAATCGTAACGGTTCCTCCGCTTTGTGAGTAACTCAGAACCCCACTTGATCCGGAAGTAGGCCTTCGAATCATTCCGTTTACAAACAGATTTCCGCCCTGAACATTAATTGCAGAAGCGCCTCCACCCGAATATTGTATGTCCGCATTATTCGTTGTGTTATTGATCGGACCAACGTATACATTTCCTGCCGTTACGGTAAGGGCCCCATTTAATGATAAGGTTTGGTTACTCGTAGCGGTGTTGGAAATTAAAACATTGGCTGTCGTACTAAGTGTTAATCCAGCAGTTGATGGAATGGTGAAAGCCGTGACGGTATTCACCGGCAAATTGGTACTGCTTTGATAAATAAATGTACCATTTTGCAAAGTCAGCCAGTTATCGGTTAAAGCAAAGTTTAAGGTTCCGGCTATATTACAGGTAAGTGTGGTGGTTTGTGAACTACCTTTATTAACTATGACCTGAGCAAAAGTTGTTGCGGGGGTTCCAGTGGTATTTGTAATAGAAGCATTCGTGGATCCATTAAACGTAACTGGAATTTGACCTCCACCTCCACTGAGAACAACTGCACTATTCGTTTGCGAAGCACCTCCAACTATTGCATTAGCGGTATTATTGATTAAACTCCCTCCGATCGTTAAGCTTTGATTGGTTGCAACTGATCCAGGAGCGTATAATCCAAACGCACAGGTATTACAAACGGTCACATTTCCATCAACAACAACATTTGCACCGTATGTAGAATTTCCATACCAAATAAAAGCCCCTCCATTGATATTTAAATTCCCATTAATGGTTATTGTCTTTGTTGCTATATTGTTGTATGCCACTCCATAGGTCCAGGCCGGCGTAAACCAGGAATCAGCATTCTGTCCGGTTGTTGTACAATTCCCATTAATTGTTACAGAGTTATTCGCAAAAATAATATTAGAACCACCTGCAGGCATTAAAATCAAATTTCCGAAAGTTGGATTATTCGGCAAAACGTACATTGTACCAGCCGCACTACCTGAGGTATAAAACACTTCCGTACCGGAATTATTATTAAAATTTGTAAAATCGCCTAAGGGAAATTGAAAAGCTACCGGAACAGTTGCGCTACTTGTAAATTGGCCCGTAACTCTGAAGTCTCCATTACCCTGTGCAAGAGAACCGACGACTCCAAAGTTGCTCAGTGGATTCCATCCCGCATCCAAACAGGATCCAGATGCAATATAGAGACTGCCACAGAATGCATCATTCAGATTTGCAGCAGATCCATTGGTTGGAGTTGCTCCCAGCCAAACGGAATCATTACCGGATATGATAACCACAGAACCCGCTGTTGGATATACTCCAGGGGCCACAGCAGGGCCTGAATTACTTACCGTTGACCAGGTAGTATTAGTAGTCCATTTGCCACTTTGACGACTATAATAGGTTGTCGGAGTGCCAAAAGAAGCAACGTCTCCTGCAGTATAATCCCCATCAATGAAACTTACTCCTTTTAAAAAAGTGCCGGTTCCAGCGGACCCTCCAATTACCTTGGTGGTTGTATTTACGTCATTAACCGTACCTGTAGACCAGGTATTGGCAGTTTCGGAATAGTCGGCCGCAATGTAATTTGCTTCAACTCCCGCAACGTCCCCTGCCAGGTAGGTATATGTTTGCGTCAGGATACCAGGCCCCATTGTAAAACCCGAAGAACGGACTTTCCAGAAATATTTCAGACTTTGTCCCGACACGGTTACATCCGGATGCTGATAATTGACTGGGACAATGCTGATCGAGCCATAGGTAGTGGGATTCGTTCCAAAACTAATGGTGGCGGGTGTATAACCAGCTGCTTTACCCAGGGGAAACGTACATGAAGTTGCCGAAGTAGAATAAACTTTTGTAATACCTCCGTCTCCGAAATTTCCGGCGCATTGTATGTATCTTGATGCTCCCGCATTGACAAAAGAAGCATTTGCGTTTAGGGTTAAACTATAAGTACCGATATTAAACAGGTTGTTCTGTGAAAAAGTAAGGGTTCCGTTAATTGTCGCACCGTTTACCAGAGAAATCGGAGCCGTAGCAGCATTTGTACTGTTCAGTTCCAGGTTCTGAAAAACACCATTCCCATCAATCGTTTGTGTCGAAGCCGAACCATTTAAGGAAATTTTTCCGGTTCCGGTGTGAATACCTGAGTTGTAAACATTTCCGGCAACATAAATTGAATTCCCATTATCGTTCATTGTGCCTGAGGTCAGGCTAAAATTGCCCGCAACATTAATGGTTGCCTGTGTCCCGGCAAAGTTAAGCGTTACACCGGAAGATGTAGTGATCGTCAGATTATTTAAAGAAAGCGCGGCGGTCTGATTTACCGTAAACGTCTGTGTTCCTGAACCATTGAAAATAGTTGTATTGGCTCCGGTCGTATAAGTGGTTCCACTGGCAATTGTGAAATTACCGCCAATGGTAAGGTTCTGTCCATTTGCGTTAAAAGACCCGGATTGTATGTTCATATTACTCAGGACAGTTAAGGGGTAACCAGGAGCAGCATTATTGAGTGTCACGACAGAGGTACTGCTTGCCGGATTAACGGTTACATTCTGGAAGGAGGCAGTAGAAGTAATGTAAAAGTTCGCTGCATCGGCAAGACCAGTACCCGTTGTGGGAACAAATTTTACAGTTCCACCGGTAACACTGATATTGGAACTGCTGGATAAGACATCGATTGCATTCTGCGCGGAAACGTCACAGACGTCATAGATGAAAATGGTACCTCCTGACATGCTAAATATATTAGTAGCATTAAAAAGACTGAAACTTCCATAGCCTGTAGTGACTCCATCTAATGCTCTTGAAGTGTTCAATGAAGCCACCGTAGTATCCGACAGATTACTTACAGAAGTATATGCTGTGGGTGTACGCTGAAAACGACCACGCAGAATAAAAGCACCATTGCTTTGTGAAAAAGAGGCCGATCCTGTGGAAGAGAGAAATTGTTTTGCATCGACAACACCTCCACTAATGACTAATTGTCCTGCAGCCGTATTGGTGGTAATTAAGCCCCCGGATTCACGGGTAGAAAGAAAACCGTTATTTACCTGCAGATTTCCAAAAATATAAAAGGAATTATAATCTGCAGGAACTGCTCCCAGGTTCACCCCATTTACTAAACCTGTCCCTCCACTTACACTGTAAGCTGCATTCACATCTTCGTATTTGTCTGCTGTTGTAAGCACAATTACTGCCGATCCATTCAGATTTAAAGAAGCAGTTGTCGGCAAGTAATAATCGGCCGTTGAACTCACCCCTTCGGTGAGTGAAGGAATTACAACGCTACCGGTTAAAACAAGGGTACCCGTACGAATCCACAATGCTTTTTGCAAATTCGGGGTGGCCAATGTAGTAGCCGGACTGGTCAGATCATAACCCGCTACATTTGCCCCAAATAAACGAAAATTGGTATAGGAAGTGGAATTTATCGTCAGCTGGTACGTCTGGTCGATTCCCTTGTTTATGATCAGGTTATAAAAATCGGTTTGTCCGTTACAAGTAAGCGTATTATTGCTGGATCCACTAAAACTAACCGAAGCAGCTCCGGAAGTGGCCCCGGAGCCCAATGGGGGGAACAGGTTAAAAACAGGATAGCTCAGGTTTGTGAATCGCACGGTACCATTGTTCGTAAAATCACCGAAGATGTTTATTTGGTGAAACTGGGCATAATAATTAATGAAAGGATAAGCCCCCCCCGCAGCAACTGCGGTTGGATTGGTGGTGGTGTTGGTCGTGCCCTGACCCACCGTGATGCTTGCACCCACATCAACCGTTACGCTTCCATTGATCGTCAGCAATAAGGCCGTAGTCGCCGTATTATTATTAATCTGATATGTTCCATTTTTAATGTGCAAGCTACCGTTTAGCGTAATATTACTTAGTTGAGTAGCGATAAAGCCAGTGACATTTATGTTTAAGTTATTGTACGTGGTTTGTGCGGAAGGCAGGGTAAAACTTGCCGAATTATAATATTCCACAGTACCTCCACTTGCGCTTACAAACGTATTGGAGGATGCTGCCGGAAAACTCACAGAAGCCAATCGGATAGTTCCTTGTCCTGCAAGTGTGGAAAATCCGTTAGTAAAAGCAAAAGTGGACATATCCAGAAATCCTCCACTGTTGATGGTGAGGTTCAGACTACTTGTCGTAATATTCGTTGATATGGAAACAGTGCGACCGCTCAGAATAGTCACATTGTCATTAAAACCGGGCACGGTACTTCCGATTTGTACTGTTCCGCTCGGATCAGATGTCCAGGTGCTGGAAGTGTTCCAATCTCCGGTTTGGTAAGAATAATAGGTGCTGTTTTTTCCCATTGTCCAATAACCACTGGTAAACGCTGTATTACCGGTTATGGTAAAGGAATTCGTCCCAAAAGAAGAAGTACCTGTAGTTGGAGGACTTTGGGTAGAGGTATAGGGGAAGGGTAAATAGCTAATGTTTTGAGAAGCACTGTTAGCTTCGGCCGGATCATACTGAAAAGTTGCCGTTATTGTTTTACCGCCGGCACTGGTAACAAAGTCCCAGTAGAGATTGATATAAGCCGGATTGAGTGTCGTTGGAACTGCCCGTATGCTATAGGTTCCTCCGGCGGTTATCGAGCTAAGCGTCATTGGTGAATAATAATAGGTTCCGGAAATAGCAGAACCAATGGGGTTAAGCGTTTGAGCACTCGCCACATTTTTAATTAAGTAGCCCGTTCCGTCTGTGGCGATCATGTTGGCAACCGTGAAGGGTGTCCCTGCAATCGTAGCCGCAGCATTATTCAGTAAGGTCAGATTATAATTGCCCAATTCAAGAGTGCCTGCCGTGAGTGTAAGTACCCCGGTAAGTGCAAGTGTAACAGATCCTCCCAGATTAACAACATTGTTGGTTCCTGTTTTATTGATCGTCAAATTCAACAAGTTACCGCTAACAATTGCAGGCAAATTCATTACGGGGGTATTGTTTCCTCCTATTGAAAGACTGGAGGTTGCGCTCCCGGTAATCGTTCCTGTTCCAATCGTTAAAGTTCCGTTTAAGGTTAACTGTTTACCATTCAAATTAAAATTATCATTCACATTGCTGCCAATTACCAGACTGGTAGCGATAATGCAATTGGTCGTAATCAATTCAACAAATCGGTTTGTACCTGTAGAAGTTCCGTTATTAAGTGTAAGGGTGCCAAAGGAATATTGGCCACCACCATTTATTTCAAAACCAACAGCAGCAATACCATTGTTATTACTACTTCCATTTCCAAAACTGATGGTGCTTCCGGCAAAGTTATAAGCAAGACCTGCTGTTGGAGTTAAAAACAAGGCATTTCCCCCTGCTCCAGTAACAGGAGGATCGACTATGGTCAACGTACCGCCCGTAAAGGTAACCGCATTCACAGCGCTTGTCGAAGCGAAATTAACGAGCGTGGTCGCAGTAGCTACGTTATCCCCTCCCGCCCCGCTTTGCTGAGGATAGATGTTAAAACTACCCGAGGTCATATTGAACTGAGAAGTACTTGTAAAAGACACCCCTCCGTACATATTCACTGTTCCACCATTGATCGTTAAATTACTGGTTGCAGCACTCACAGCCATGATATCGTTACCACTTCCATATGAAAATGTACCTGCTGAAACCTGCAGTTCACCCGTTACGGTAGGAATACCCGGATTTGTTGTTGTGGCCGTTCCAACACAGGAAACACTTGCACTCGCATTATTGATCCATAACTGGCCTGTTGCCGCACAAATAGTTGCGGCTCCGTAATAAGGAGTAAGTGTGGAGGCGCTGGATAATTCAAATGTACCGTTGGTTATGGTCAAAAAACCACCCGCCGCCGTAGGAGAAGACATCGTGATCGGACAGGTTACATTTAGAACATTCGCCTGGGAAACTCCTTTATTTATTGTTATCTGATTAAAACTACAGGTAGTTGGGGTTCCGGAAACGGTATTGCTGGTAGCACCCAGGAAAGTAACATTACAAACGTTTCCCGGAAATGTCTGTACCATGTTAAAACTTCCATTTACTGTCAAATTACCCGAAATTGACAAAAGATGAACTACAGCAAAGGCTCCGACATTTAGCGTGGAACCATTGTCAACCTGAACATTACCGGTTACCGTAATTGTCTTTACTTGTGCTGCACTGCCAATGGTAAAGGTCGTATTGTTTGTTACTAATATATTACCTGTGATGGCAGTAGTATTTGCATTTCCACCCCAGACGGTAGTACCTGTTCCATTATTTGTTAAATTTCCGGTAATGCTTAAAGCTGTTGCATTGGAGACTGTAATGCTTGTTCCAGAAATGAGCAGATTTCCATTAACAGTAGTTGCTCCAGCAAATGTCTTGGTATTATTACCAGAGAATGTTAAATTCTGATAGTTCGCGCTTGCAAAAACTGTTTGTGCTCCTGAAGCATTATAAATAACAGTGCTTCCAGAATTAGCGGTTGTATTGAATGTCGCTGGATTAGCATTAGCGGCTCCTTCCAATATCAACTGATGCGCCACACCTGCTCCCTGCATGGTGATCGTCTGGGGCGTTACCAAATTCCCGACAATCGTAACCGTCTCAACTGTTGTACCAAAATTAAATGTAGATGTATTGGCCATCGTAAACGTTCCATTAACTGTTATGCCGGTTAATGTACCGCCCAATGTTACAGTCGTACTGTTTGTAGCAATACTGAAATTGTTAAAGGTCGGATTAGCAGTACCGTTCAGATTTTCTGCAAGGCCTCCAAAAAAGCTAACCGTTCCTGCAGAACAGGTTAAGGTATTGTTACAGGTAAGATCGCCGTGCAGATTGATGGTTGAAGTTGAACTATTCGTAACAGCCCCTCCGATTATTAAATTTCTGAGGGTATATACTCCATTTCCGCTGATAGCTGTTCCGTTTACTGTTATATCTGCATACCGTGTTGCGCTTTGCCACAAAGTAGCTGTTCCCGAGTTCGAAAAGGACCCTCCTACAATGATGGACCCTGCCTGGGCCCCTGCATTTTGAGCATTGAATTGCCCACCCGCACTTATCGTTAAGCCCCCGGTAATCGTAAGCGTATGGCTGGTAACTGTCTCAAACTGTAAAATACCCGTCGCCCCCTGTCCAACGGTAAGACTTGCAATAGCTGTAGCATTTGTAACATCCAACGTCACAGTATGCGTGTTTTGAATGGTCACATTTCCACTTGCCGCCCCCACTCCGGGCACCTGACCTGGGTTATTTTCTCCAACGCCAGAACTCTGCCAGACACTTGTACTGCTAAAACGCTGCCAGGTCGTGGCAGCACTCCAATTGCCTGTTGCCAATGATCTGAAATCTCCGGTAGTCTGAGCAAAACCAGTCAGGGCGAATGCCAAAGTAAAAGCAACGCATAAAAACCGTTTCCCCGTTCTAGTAAGTGTATCCATTTTTGGTTTCATAAAAGATCCTCTCTCTTCACGTTTCTGTGATCAAATTTATACGCTCTTTTACGCTTTCTCCCCGCTCAAGGTTGCAGTTCACTAGCCTTAAATTACCTTTTTTTCTACCTCTTTGCGGGTAGTTTAGACCTAGTTGATTCAACTATCGACGAAGGGGTGTTTTTGTTCGGGGATATTAAAATCCAAGTCTATTTCAGTTCATCAAAGCTTCTATTTCTTCTGCTTCAATGGGAATAGTACTCATCAAATCAATGGGTCCTTTTTTAGTGATAAGGATATCATTCTCCAGGCGAATTCCCAGGTTTTCTTCCGGGATATAAATACCTGGTTCACATGTAAGTACCATCCCATCCTCAAACGGACGAGAAAAGTTTCCCACATCATGTACATCCAGCCCGATATAATGGGAAGTGCCGTGCATAAAGTATTTTTTGTATAAGGGATTAGCGGGATCTTGTTTTTTAATGGCTGAGTTTTTTAAAAGCCCCAGTTTTACCAGCTCTTCCTGCATCAATTCCCCAACTTCTTTATTCAGCTTTTCCAGCGTATTTCCAACTTTCATCATCCTCATAGCTTCCCGCTTCATACGCAGGACCGCATCGTACACTTTTCTTTGTCTTTTATTAAATTTGCCGCTGACCGGCAAACAACGTGTCATGTCGGAGGCATAATTGGCGTACTCCGCAGCGACATCCAGTAATATGACATCCCCCGCTTTGCATTGCTTATTGTTATCGACATAATGCAATACTGTCGCGTTCTTTCCCGAGGCAACAATCGGCCCATAGGCAAACCCTTTCGAACGATTCCGGACAAATTCATGGATCAGCTCTGCTTCCACTTCGTATTCCCAAACACCCGGCTTTACAAAACTCAATAATCCCCGAAAGCCTTTTTCGGTAATGTTACAAGCTTCCTGTATCAGATCAATTTCTATTTTTGATTTTACAACTCTCAGATCATGCATAACGGGGGCTGAACGCATATACGTATGAAGCGGATAGCTCTCCTTGCACCAGTTAAGGAATCGCGCATCCCGGGTTTCTACCTGAATCAGGGCGCGTGTATGCTCGTTGGTGTTCAGATATACCTGCTCGCATTGGTTCATCAATGTTTTGAACACTGTTTTGAACTGACTCATCCAATGAACCGTTTTGATTCCGGATGTCTGGAAAGCTTCTTCTTTGGTATATTTATGCCCTTCCCAGACAGCAATGTGTTCATTGGTTTCTTTCAGAAAAAGTATTTCACGATGGGCTTCGTTTTTGGCGTCGGGAAAAATCACTAAAACACTTTCCTCCTGATCAATCCCCGACAAATAAAAAAGATCTGCATTTTGTACAAAAGCCATCGTCCCATCCGCATTCGTCGGCATGACATCGTTGGAATTAAACACTGCAAGAGCGTTGGGCTTTAGCTTTTTCGCAAAACGCTTTCTGTTTTCTATAAAAAGTTTATTTTCAATTGCTGAATACTTCATTTTATTAAAAATTTACAACCATTTAGTCATTGAACAAAGATAAATAAGTAATTTGCGCACGCGTGCAAAATTATGCACATAAAAAGCCCATTCCTATGAACCGTTTTCTAGCATCTTCTCTCGGTAAAAAAGCAGTGATGGCCCTGACCGGCTTGTTTCTTATTTCTTTCCTTGTTGTCCATTGCGCTATTAATTCGCTTATTTTTTATAATGATGGTGGAGTTAATTTTAATGCCGGGGCTGAGTTTATGGGGACAAACCCGATTATCCGGACAATGGAGATCGTGCTTTTTATCGGGATACTGCTTCATATCTACCAGGCTTTAATACTGACACTTAATAATAACAAGGCCAGGCCTGTGAAGTATACGCTTAATGCGGCAAGTGCCAATAGCAAATGGTACTCCCGATCAATGGGTTTGCTTGGAACATTGATTCTGATGTTTCTTATTATACATTTGAAGCAATTTTGGGTGATCAGCCGCTTTACCGACGAGATTACCGGTGGACATACTACCCTGTTTGCCAAAATGCAGGAGGCATTCAGTAGTCCCTGGGTGGTGGTGGTTTACCTTTTTGCAATGATCTCCTTGGGCTACCATTTGTTACACGGCTTCCGCTCTGCTTTTCAAACGCTTGGCCTGAACAACAAAAAATATACTCCGTTCATCCAGGCAATTGGAACTGGGTTTTCCGTCATTGTCCCTTTTATTTTTGCAATGATGCCGGTGTCAATACATATGGGATGGGTGAAGTGATTAAGGATTAAGGATTAAGGATTAAGGATTTGGGATTGAGGATTTGGGATTGAGGATTTGGGATTGAGGATTTGGGATTGAGGATTTGGGATTGAGGATTTGGGATTAAGTTTAAAGATTAGATATTCAGAAAAACATGACAAAGTTAGATTCAAAAATTCCGGAAGGTCCACTCGAAACTAAATGGACTCATTATAAGTCGACTATTCCACTGGTCAATCCATCCAATAAGCGAAGTATGGAAGTGATTATTGTTGGATCGGGACTGGCTGGTGCTTCTGCGGCTTCTTCGCTCGCAGAACTTGGATATCAGGTTAAATGTTTTTGTTTTCAGGATTCTCCCCGAAGAGCCCATAGTATTGCTGCCCAGGGCGGAATTAATGCCGCCAAAAATTATCAGAATGACGGCGATAGCACCTTTCGCTTATTTTATGATACCGTTAAGGGTGGTGACTACCGCTCGCGGGAAGGAAACGTCTATCGCCTGGCAGAAGTAAGCGCCAATATCATTGATCAATGTGTCGCTCAGGGCGTTCCCTTTGCTCGTGAGTACGGAGGGTATTTAAGCAATCGTTCCTTTGGGGGAACTCAGGTTCAGCGTACTTTTTATGCGGCAGGACAAACCGGACAGCAATTGCTTTTAGGAGCCTATAGCGGACTGGAGCGCCAGGTGGGTTTGGGAACGGTAAAAATGTATTCCCGGCATGAAATGCTGGAGATTGTCGTAATTGATGGCAAAGCAAGGGGTATTATTGCGCGTGACCTGATAAGCGGAAAACTGGAGAGGCATTTTGGACACGCGGTCTTACTGTGCTCCGGAGGATATGGAAATGTTTTCTATTTGTCAACGAATGCGATGGGAAGTAATGTAACTGCAGCCTGGAAGGCCCACCGAAGGGGTGCCTTATTTGGCAACCCCTGCTTCACCCAAATCCATCCGACCTGTATCCCTGTTTCCGGAGATCATCAAAGCAAGCTTACGCTGATGAGCGAGTCTTTACGTAACGACGGAAGGATATGGGTCCCCAAGAAAAAGGATGATTCCCGCAAACCGGTGGATATTCCGGAAGAGGAAAGGGATTATTACTTAGAGCGCAGGTATCCTGCTTTTGGAAATCTTGTTCCGCGTGATGTCGCTTCCCGTGCAGCAAAAGAACGCTGCGATGCGGGATATGGAGTTGGCACCTCTAAAATGGCGGTGTACCTTGACTTTGCCTTCAATACCTTGCGTTATGGCAAAGTGGAAGCTAATAAACGCAGTATTCATAACCCTTCACAGGAGGAACTGAAAAAACTGGGCCAGGAAGTAATCAAAGAAAAATACGGCAACTTATTCGAAATGTATGAAAAGATTACGGGGGAAAACCCTTATGAAATGCCCATGCGTATCTACCCTGCCGTGCATTATACGATGGGTGGACTTTGGGTTGACTATGAATTAATGACGACCGTGCCAGGCTTATACTCATTAGGGGAAGCCAATTTCAGCGATCATGGCGCTAACCGGCTTGGGGCTTCCGCCCTGATGCAGGGTCTGGCGGATGGCTATTTTGTTATCCCTTATACGATTGGTTCTTATTTGTCCAAAGACATCAGTACAAAAGCTATTCCAACGGATCATGCAGCTTTTATGGATGCTGAAAAAAATGCACAGGAACGTCTGGATAAACTGATGAATATAAAGGGAACAAAATCAGCTGATCATTTTCATAAAAAACTGGGTAAAGTGATGTGGGACAAATGCGGCATGGCACGTAACGAAAAAGGTCTTACGGAGGCCATTTCAGAAATCCGTGCCATACGTGAAGAATTCTGGAAAGATCTTCGCATCCCCGGCACACAGAATGAACTGAATACAGAACTGGAAAAAGCAGGGCGAGTGGCAGATTTTCTCGAACTGGGAGAGTTGATGTGCCAGGATGCTCTGTTACGCAAAGAAAGCTGCGGCGGCCATTTCCGGGAGGAATCACAAACTCCGGATGGGGAAGCTAAACGCGACGATGATAATTTCAGTTATGTGGCGGCATGGGAATTTAAAGATGCGGGGAAATGGGAATTGCATAAGGAAGAGTTAATTTTCGATATTGTGCATCCTACACAACGTTCGTATAAATAAGCTGATTGATTTAAAAAATAAAAATATGAATCTGACATTAAAAATCTGGAGACAAAAAAATGCTAAAGAAGCGGGCAATCTTGTTACCTACCAGGTAAAAGATATTTCCGAAGACATGTCCTTCCTGGAAATGTTTGATGTGCTGAATGAACAACTTGTTCATAAAGGAGAAGAACCTATTGCATTTGATCACGATTGCCGGGAGGGTATTTGCGGAATGTGCAGCATGTTCATCAATGGACGGGCGCATGGACCAGCTCAGGGTACTACTACCTGTCAGTTGCACATGCGAAAATTTAAGGATGGAGACACCATCGTTGTTGAACCCTGGAGAGCACGCGCTTTCCCTGTTGTAAAGGATCTGATCGTAGATCGTTCCGCGTTTGATCGTGTTATTTCTTCGGGTGGATTTATTTCTGTAAACACTGGCAATGCTAAAGATGCTAATAATATCCCTGTTCCCAAGCAGGATGCGGACAATGCTTTCGCCGCCGCCGCCTGTATTGGCTGCGGAGCCTGTGTTGCCGCCTGTAAGAATTCTTCTGCTATGCTATTTGTTTCTGCTAAAGTTTCTCAACTGGCTTTGCTCCCCCAGGGTGCCATTGAACGGGAATCACGTGTACTCAATATGGTCAAACAAATGGATGAAGAAGGTTTTGGAAATTGCACCAACACCTATGCCTGCGAGGCAGAATGTCCAAAAGAAATATCAGTTGAGAACATCGCCCGGATGAACCGGGAATATCTGAGGGCGAACTTGAAATAATGATCAGCACCCGGCAGGCAACATTAAACGACCTCGTATCCATTATGGACATCTATAATGAGGCCGTGCTTCATACTACTGCCACTTTTGACACGGAAACAAAGGATATGAATGACCGGACAAAATGGTTCCTGGAGCGGAATGAAAATTTTCCGGTAATTGTAGCGGAATACAAAGGAACGATCGCCGGTTACGCGGCTCTTAATAAATGGTCTGACCGGAAAGCATACGATATTACGGCAGAAATATCTGTATATGTGCATTCGTCCTTCCGGGGGAAGGGCATTGGAAAACTTCTGGTGCAGAGTATTGTCGCCATCGGGGGCCAGACAAATTTAAAAACCCTGATTGCCCGGATTACCGAAGGAAATGGCCACAGCATTTACTTACACGAATGCAATGGGTTCCAGATGATTGGAACACTCAGACAGGTAGGACAAAAATTTGGCAAACTGCTCGATGTTGCTGTAATGCAGAAAGTATATTAATGATGATGTCCTCCCGGACCATGAACATGCCCATGCGCAAGTTCTTCGGCCGTAGCAGCACGAATTTCCAGCACCTCTCCGACAAAGTGTAATTCCTGGCCTGCCAGAGGATGATTAAAGTCCATCCGTACATGCTCTCCCGTGACTTCCCGAACTTTTCCCTGCATACGGTTTCCTTCGTTATCGGTCATTGGAAGTGTTTTTCCGACTTTCACCATTTCGTAATCAATTTTCCCCTTGTCATCATGAAAAACATTTGCCGGAATATTTACAATGTTTTCGAGTTCAATGTTTCCATAACCTTGTTCCGCCGGAACATAAAAATCAAATTTATCACCCACCTTCTTGCCTCTTAAATTCTTCTCAAATCCCTCGATTAATCCTCCATTACCCAACAGAAATACAAATGGATCTCCAGGCTTGGTCTTTTCAACAAGAGACTCTGTGGTTTCTCCTGAATTTTTAGAAGTGAGGTGATAGCTTACACTTACTACCGTGTTCGTTTCTATGGTCATATGACAGTTTTTTTAGAATTTTGAAGTTACTATTTATTTTTAATTGTAGATTTAGATCATGCCTTTATTTCCTGGAACAGTACATTCCAAATTACCAAAGATCGGAACAACGATTTTCAGTACCATGTCGAAAATGGCTGCTGAATACAATGCCATTAATTTATCTCAGGGCTTCCCCGATTTTTCCTGTTCGGAAGAACTTATAAAACTGGTGAATGAGGCTATGTTAAAGGGTAATAATCAATATGCCCCGATGCCTGGCCTATTCGCATTGCGGGAACTATTGGCAGTGAAAACAGAAACTTTATATGGCACCAAATATGATCCGGATACCGAGATAACCATTACTGCAGGAGGTACGCAAGCCATTTACACAGCCATTGCCGCCACTATCCGGGAGGACGATGAGGTCATTATTTTCGAACCGGCCTACGATTGTTACCAGCCTGCCATTGAAGTGGCAGGCGGCAAGACCGTTTACCTGCAATTAAAAGCTCCGGATTATTCTATTAACTGGGAGGAAGTTCAGAAAATGTTCAACCACCGCACCCGCATGATCATTATCAACACTCCTCATAATCCTACCGGGAGTATATTGAGTGAACAGGATATGCGGCAGTTGGAAAAAATTGTAAAAAATTCCGATACGGTGATTGTCAGTGATGAGGTATACGAACACATCATTTTTGACGGAACGGTTCACCAAAGCGTAGCCCGTTTTCCACACCTGGCTGAACGGAGTTTTATCATTTCCTCTTTTGGAAAAACATTTCATACAACCGGATGGAAAGTCGGTTATTGTGTTGCTCCTAAAAACCTGATGGCGGAGTTCAGAAAGGTGCATCAGTTTTTAGTGTTTTCGGTAAACACACCCATACAATTCGCCTTAGCGGAATACCTGAAACAAAAGGATAACTACCTTGGGCTCGCACGTTTTTATGAAACCAAACGCGACTTTTTTATTGATCTGATTAAAAAGTCGGGCTTTCAATTTAAACCGGCGGCAGGCACCTATTTTCAACTGCTGGATTACAGTAAACTTAATACCGATAAAGATACTGATTACGCCATACGCCTGATTAAGGAATCCGGGATTGCTTCTATTCCGATTTCCGTTTTTTATCATAAACCGGTGGATAACAAAATGCTTCGCTTCTGCTTTGCAAAAAAAGAAGAAACGCTGGAGAAAGCGGCCGGCATCCTATGTAAACTATAAGTCCGAAGTATGGATGATTTAAAAGTAACCCTCCTGCAAAGTGATTTATTCTGGGAAGATATTGACCGGAATCTGGAATTATTTACCCGAAAAATGGCTTCCATAAAAGAATCAAGTGACCTGATCGTGTTACCGGAAATGTTCAATACCGGGTTTACGATGAATGCTAAAATACTGGCTGAACAAATGGGTGGGAAAACGATGAGCTGGATGCAACAACAAAGCCGGGAAAAAAAATGTGTGCTGACGGGAAGTCTTATCCTAGAGGAAAGGGGAAACTATTACAACCGCCTACTATGGATCAGGCCTGATGGAACTTATGAGATTTATGATAAACGTCACTTATTCAGAATGGCAGAGGAGGACACTTATTTTACTCCTGGCAATAAACGGATTATCATTGAATTAAAGGGCTGGAAAATTTGTCCTTTGATTTGTTATGATCTTCGCTTTCCTGTATGGAGCAGGAATAGATTCAGGGATCAGGAATCAGTCAGCCATACTTGTAAGGCCGAATATGATGTGTTACTGTATACTGCCAACTGGCCGGAACGAAGAAATTATGCCTGGAAGTCTTTACTCCCAGCCCGTGCTATTGAAAACCAGGCCTATGTGCTGGGACTGAATCGCATCGGTAATGATGGAAATAATATACCTTATTCAGGTGACTCTGTTGTACTAAATTTTAAAGGCGAAACTGTCAGCACTATTAAAACGAACGAAGAAGCTATCGAAACTGTCAGCCTGAACTATCAGGATCTGGAAGAATTCCGGAAAATATTTCCTGTCGGTTTGGATACAGATGCGTTTACCATAAACTATTAAGTCTACTCCCTGATTTTCCAGTCTTGTTCCAAATCCCAGTTTGAACGAATTGTTATTTTTCCTGGGTAATAAATTACTTTTTCGGGCTGTTGATGCTTCAGGTAATTTCCGGTATCAAATTTTCTATTTTTATTTTTGTCTATGACTAACCGCATTTTATACTCCTGCGGCATTAAGTATTCCAGGGTAAATGGTTTCGAATCAATTATCGGGCGTTCGACCACAACTTCATCTTTAGTAGTTAGCAACTGGAAAAGAGAACCAAACAAATCAGAAGGCAGGTCGATATTTATTTTCAGGGTGCCATAATTTTTCAGTTCCCGCGTTCTGAATTCAATTTTTATGGAATCATTCTTCAATCCGAAAACATCCGTAACGGTGCCCGGAGGGATAAGCATCTTGTATCTTGTATTTTCTTTCCAGTACCCGGATTTCCTTTTAGCAATTTTAACGACCCTGCCCGACTGCAGAATGTCTATATCATTTTTAGTATAACGTGTGCTATCTTCCTTGATCCGGACAGAATCTACGGGAATCAGGTTGTCAGCTAAATAATGATTGAATTGAACGCTTACTTCTCTATTCATATCCAATAAACCTCCTGCATTCGTTTTATAGTTGAACTTAAATTTCTTTTCCTTACTGTTCTTTGGAGGGATGGCAAATTCAAGCGTATCCAAGGTTCTCTTGTCATCACTAACGATTAGTTTCAAGGTGTCCTTTTCGTAATTTGGCAACCATAAATCGAGCGTATCGTTTGTCTTATTAAATTCTTCTATTTCCCAAACACTATCTTTTGGAACATAATTTAAAGGTTTTAAATAAAGAGCTGTGACTGGTTTATTGAACACAAACTGCAGGTGCCCAAACTCAATTGCTTTTGCCTTCCTGATAAATTGTTTTTTGGGACTTTCTTTAAAAAGCAGAAGGTCGGCGCTTCTATTGGTAGTTATATCCAACAGGCTATCCAAAAAGCCTATGTTTTCATCGGGGCTGTCATACTTATAATTGGCATTTGCGTCCTTTAACGCAAACACTTTGTATTGCCCGGAACGGATATTATTTATTTTAAATGAACCATTCTCAGCTGTTTTGGCAAAGTAGTTCGGCAGCTTTTTCAGGGGCAATGAATCGTCAGATGTACTGTACAGCATTACTAATACGTCCTTCTGAGGACTTAAGGTGAGGGCGTCTTTTACATTTCCTTTTAAAGACAAGGAGTCGATAAAGGAACCTGTGGAAAAAACATACTGAAAATTTTTCAGAACGTTGCTTTCTGTTATATCTGCAATGGCTTCGCCAAAGTTAAAATCATACGTGGTATTTGGCTCCAGTGTGTCGGTAATATTAATAATAAGTTCCTTGCCTTTGACCTTAACATCTGAAGGATGTTTCAGGGGTGGTGAAATGATCAGTTGATTACTGATATTTTTTAATTGTACGAACTCATTAAATAAAATGCGAATTTGTTTTGCTTTAAAATGGAGCGCCGCACTATCGGGTGTATACCGGACAACTTTTGGAGGAGTTGTGTCTTTGGGGCCTCCGGTGGGGCTAAGGATTTGAGCGCAGGAGGAGAATAATAATAACATGAGCGAATAGCGAGTAGCGAGTAGCGAATAGGGGAGGGAATCCTTTTGGGATTTAACTTTTAGTTTGCTTTTATTCACTCGTTTCTTTTCTGTTTCAAAGATGCTCCTGAATGCTTCTCATTTCACTATTACTCACTTGCTTCATTTCTATTTCAAATGTGTTCATGAATACTTCGCTTCGCTCAGTATTTGGCTATTCGCTATTCGCTTATTAATAATTTCTCTATCACCCCAACAACTTCCATTAAGTACTTTTCATCGTCCTGATCGAAATCGTTCCGTTTGTCGCTGTCTATGTCCAATACCAAAACCACCTCACGCCTTTTGTTGAAGGCCGGCACTACTATTTCCGACTTCGATGCATTGCTGCAGGCAATGTGTCCGGGAAACTGATCTACATCGGGAACAATCATTGTCCTTTTTTCTTTCCAGGCTGATCCGCAAACCCCTTTTCCAAAAGCTATTCGCGTACACGCCACAGGGCCCTGAAAAGGCCCGAGGACGAGGGTGTCCTCTTTCACAAAATACATTCCTATCCAAAAAAAATTAAACGTTTGTTTCAGCGCTGCAATAATATTGCCAAGATTCGCGATTAGGTCTGTCTCGCCTTCCGTCAATGATTTTAACTGAGGCAGGAGTGCCTGATATTTTTCTCTTTTTGTTTCACCGCTTATTATAAAAGATTCTGCCATATCCCTTAAAGTTAACGCAAATTAGTATATGCAATCGTTGCGACATTTACTGTTGTTCCAGGCGTTTTTAATAGTTCGCGGGCACAGGCCTCCATCGTGGAACCAGATGTCACCACATCGTCTACCAACAAAATGTTCTTTCCCCTGAGCTGGTCTGATTGCTGAACTAAAAATTTAGCTGTGGCACTTTTCCAACGCCAGTAGCGGGAACGATACGATTGAGAACCGGTATCCTTTATACAGATTATACTGTCTTCCAGGATGGGTATTGCCAGCACCTCACCTAATCCTTTTGCAAAACAGGAACTCTGGTTATATCCTCTTTTTTTGAATCTATACGGATGTAAAGGAACCGGAACAATAACATCCACCTCCTTTGTCCAATTCTGTTCTTTCAGGCTATGGGCAAATTGCTTACCTAAGATTAAACCAATTTCTTTTTGTCCCTTGTATTTTAATCCATGAATTAATTTCTGAACCTTACTCGCCTTTCCGAACAAATAAAATGCGGTAGCCTTCTTTACTTCTACCCTGCCCCAAAATAAACGAGCTACCGGATTATCTGCTGCCAAATGAAAATTGGTCTGAGGCAGTGAATGCAAACAGGAGGTGCAGATTTTCTGCTCT